>JAQGMY010000470.1 GCA_028292105.1 Ramlibacter sp. | reverse complement strand
GAGCCAGCCTTAACCATAGCTGGTCGCTCACTCATAATCCTTTGGTCGTTGGTTCAAGTCCAACACGGCCTACCAATCCTGGCACCGGGTTAGTGAAAAAAACGTGGCCAGCACTCCTTTGTTCTGGCGCCTGTAGCCACCGTGGCGTCCCGGAACGTGGCGCCATCAGGGGCTTCAGCAAAGCGGATCAAGCCGCACCGGCAACGGCTCGATCAGAAACCAGAATGCCCTCCCAACCTCTACTATTGGGAAAACTCGGGGAGGCATATGGGCAATGCTCAGACCGCGCACGCTGAATCGCGCGTCGCCGTGCTTGTGGACTGCGACAACACCAGCCCGGAGGTGCTCGAACACGCGCTGCGGGTAGTCGCGCAGTTCGGCCGTGTCGTCTTGCGCCGCGGCTACGGCAACCACGCCACGCTCGCCAACAAGTGGCAGGAGGCACTGGTTCGCCTGGCCTTCACGCCCTGCCTTCAGTACCAGTACGCGTCCGGCAAGAACACATCCGACATCGCGCTGGCACTGGACGCCATGGAGGCGCTGTTCGACCACCGCGCGGAAACCTTCTGCCTGGTCACCAGCGACTCCGACTTTGCCTACCTGTGCCGCAAGCTGCGCGAGCGCGGCGCCACCGTGCACATCGTCGGCGAGGCGAAGACGCCTGACGCGCTGCGCAATGCCAGCGACCAATTCTTCGAGTGGATAAAGCCCGCGAGCCCGCCCGAACCTGTGCTGCCCAGTGGCGCGACCTTGGCGCAGAAGCCAGCCGATGCCAAGCCCCCCGCGGCGAAGCCTGAAGCTGCCAAGCCCGCTCAGAAGCGCCGGCCGCTGATGGTGGTGGAAGCCGTCAAGCTGATGGCGGCCGACACCGCGGAGGGCAAGGTCCACCTCGGCCCTCTGGGGCAATACCTCAAGCGCACCGACCCGGCTTTCTCGCCGCAAACCTACGGCCACTCCGGCCTCCTGGACATGCTGCGCACTTACGACCTGCTGGCCGTGCAGCAGGAAGCCGGCAACTACTGGACTGTGCGCCTGGCGCCGCCGGGCGATGTTGCCGCCGCCACTTCAACCCACCCCGCATAGAACCCCCACTGATCCCCCGATGGCCGTCAAGAAGTCCGATCTCTACACCTCTCTCTGGGCCGGCTGCGACGAACTGCGCGGCGGCATGGACGCCAGCCAGTACAAGGACTACGTCCTGTTCATGCTGTTCATCAAGTACATCAGCGAGAAGTACGGCAACAGCGACGACTTAGCCCCGCCGGTGGTCATCCCCCCGGGCGCCAGCTTCAAGGACATGGTGGCGCTCAAGGGCAGGCCCGACATCGGCGACAAGATCAACACGCAGGTGATCCAGCCGCTGATCGACGCCAACAGCCGCCTGGCGCGCAGCGACTTTCCCGACTTCAACGACCCCAACAAGCTGGGCGAGGGCTCGGCGATGGTCGAACGCCTGAGCAACCTGATCGGCATCTTCCAGAAGCCCGAACTCGACTTCTCGGGCAACCGCGCCGACAACGACGACATCCTCGGCGACGCCTACGAATATTTGATGCGGCACTTCGCCACCGAGAGTGGCAAGAGCAAGGGCCAGTTCTACACGCCGTCCGAGGTCAGCCGCGTGATCGCCCAGGTGATCGGCATCTCGCTGGCCAATGCCAAGGCATCGACCACCGCCTACGACCCCACATGCGGCTCGGGATCGCTGTTGCTGAAGGTGGCGTCAAGCTCCGCTTGCGTGTAGCGCAGCTCACCGTTGCATATTGAAGATGCGCAACAAGAGGTCAGGCTCACGCGCCACTGCCGCTGGCGATGGCGCTGCGGGCGCCTCGACGACGTATGCCACATGTTGAGTCTCGCCCCGCGTGCGCCTTCTGAAATCGAGCCAGGTCTCACTTCGCAGGACTAGGTGGCTCAAGCCCTCATTTGCCGGTATCACTGTCCCGCGTAAGGCCCGATCGCTCAAGGAAGCGCTGGCTTGTAGTGCAAGGCTCTCTGACATGACTGCCTCGTACCATTGGCGCAGTAACCCGCACCCGGACAGCGAGGTGAGCAACACGAGGGCGAGTGCGACCGACGTTTGGCGCTGGAACATCATTCGCCCGTCGCCCCGAGCCCGATGGCGATCCCGGTGGCGTTGAACCCCAGGTCGTCTGGTACTGGCTGTATGAGGGTGGTCGAAGCAGCGCTGGCGGTGCCGGGCAAGACTGGCTCCAGTAGTGAAATCGAACAGTACCGCCGCAGGTGCATGTAGGGCCTCCGCTGCATGTGAATGCGCATGCTAACGGGCGGTCACCGGGCTGGCACTAGCTCGTAGGAGTCATCTTGGCGCGGCGCGAGTCGGGGAAAGGCACGCGGTCCTCGCCAAGGTGCGGTGGACATTACTCGTGCAGTAGTGAGCGGCGCCAGTGCGACTTCGTCGCGCGGCTTGTGGCTATTCCGCGCGCCTCGCTTGGAGTTTTTTTTGCCTCTTGTGCAAGTGGCGGCTCAATGGCCACGGCCGGGTGGCGCATTCGCGAAGTACCCCGTTTGAGCTATTTACGTCCGTGGGCCGCCCGCGTTACAACCAGTGCTCCCTAAGACACCGGGTTGTTGGCATGCCGTCCACTTCCTCGTCACCCACCGTCGATCCCCAGCTGTGCGACGCGTTTCCTGAGTTCTGCGAGCGCACGGCGACGTTCGCCCTCGGCCGGATCGCCGGGCAACTGGATGAAGACCAGATGCGCTCGATGCGCATCGTGCTGCACGACGCCATCTACACCTTCTTCCATGCCGCGGCGCACGCGTCGAACCTTGACTGCGCGGCGGAATTTCTAAGGAAATACATGGGCCAGGCAGTGACTGAGCCGCTGCGCGGCAGGCCGCTGCCGGCTTATCGGGCTCGCCTGAAGGTCCAAGCAACGGAGCCACCAGCCGGCAAGCCGGACTGGGGGTGGGTTTCGGGCGCAGTAGCGCAGCTATGCGTGGAGGCGCTGGCCGGGCACCTGAACGATGAGCGGGCGCTGCAGGCTATCGCTGACGGCGTCTGTACCGCCGGGATGGCGAAGGGGAACAAGTCGTTCCAGATATTCATATCCCGTACCGTTCCTCGCATGCACCGACGCCCACGGCCGCTCCCATGCTATGCGGACATGTGCCGCGAGGAGCAGGCGAACACCGCTGCGTCAGCGCATCGGGGGCTGAAAGGGCAATCGAGGCGCATACCCGCCGACCGCGGAACCGCGGGCGCTACCGGGTTTTTCTGGCCTCAGCTCGCAGGCAGCAATCGGTAGGTCACGGGTCCTGCCGCATTGTTTGCGATCGACCAGGCAAAGCTTGCACCTGAGCCCACCACCATCGAAAACCTCGGCGTGCAGGAAGTGCTGGTCGCCGGAGAGCCCACCGGCCCCTGCCGGGCCGGTGGGCATCACGGGCTAACGCAGGTCGGGCAGTTCGCCCGCCGCCTTGGCCGCGGCGTACTCCGCCTTCACCTGCGCGCGCGTCTTGCCGGGCTGCACCGCTAGCGACTGCGTGTAGTTGTCGGCCCAGGGGTCCACGCCCGAGGCGCGGTGGGCCTTCAGTTCGGCCTGTACTTCGGCGCGGGTCCTGCCGGCTTGCGGCTGCAGCGACTGCGTGTAGTTGTCGGCCCAGGGGTCCACGCCGGAAGCGCGGAATTCCTTCAGTTCGGCCCGCACTTCCGCCCGGGTGCGCGTGGAGTGGAAGGGCTGGGCTTCGATGGTGATGTCGTCAGCGAAGGCGGTGCCCAGGCAGCTGGACGCAGCGATGGTGACGATCAGCAGGGTGCGGTTCATGGCCGGTTCCTCAACGAGGTTCGAGCGGGTCGCCGGCCAGCTGGATGTCCTGGCTCGGCTGGATGGCGCGCGCCAGGTACACCGAACCGCTGTCCTCGCCGTTGAAGGCGGCCACCTTGTCGCGCTCGGCCAGGTATTCGGCGCGCACCTGCGCGCGCGTCTTCCCGCTGGTCAGGCCGGCCACCGGGTTGTAGTTGTCCGCCCAGAGGTCGATGCCCGAGGCCTTGTACTCCTTGAGCTCCTGCTGCACTTCGGCGCGCGTGCGCGACGAAACGAAGGGCGTCGGGTCGATGGTGATGTCATCCGCGAAGGCATTGCCGATCAGGGCGCAGGCGGCAGCGGCGACGGTCAGGGAGAGAGTGCGGTTCATGGTGTAGCTCCGTAGGTGTGAGTCCGGGTCTGTCGGGGGACTCGTGCCTTGCGACACGCCACCGACGGAATGAACTCTAGGAGCCAGCCGCGGAAGTGCCTGTGCGATTGCGCACCTCCGCGCGCGGATCACACCGCAACTGCTACTTCAAGGGGGGGAGAACCGTGCCGCGCCTGTGCCCGATGGGATAGACGCAGCGGGCCTCAGCGCGCCTTCTTCCTGGCGGCGGCCTTCTTGCGTGCGGCCGGGGCCGGGGCACGCGATTCCATGAACTCGCGGATCAGGCGGCGGACCACCTGGGACGGTGTCATGTCGGCCTGGCGACAGGCGGTCTCGAAAGCATCCTTGGTGGTCGGGTCGATGAGGACGGTGAGCCTGGCGGTCTTGAGCTCCATAGGGCCATGGTTCTGATGTTAATCAGAGTCTAATCGGTCCGCGATTTCTTCGGGGCCGTTTTGTGCGGCCGCGCCAGCAGCAAAGCTGGCTCAGGCTCGCGCGTGGCCAGGTAGCCGACGATCAGATCGCGGACGACTTCCGAGGCGTTGGTGCCCAGCGCGGCGCAGAGTTGGTCGAACTCCTGCTTCTTGTCGGCATTCATCAGCACCGTCAGGCGTGCTTGGTCTTTGCTCATTCGCCTCAGGCCCCTCTCCACCGCCGGCTCACTACAACATTGTCATATTATGACAATGTTCCGCACCGGTCCGCCAGCGCGGCTGAGGCAGCTGCGCCGACTTTTCAGCGGCAGTTGCCGCGCGGTGCAAGCTGCGCCGCGGCAGATGCAGCTAGCATCTCGCCTCCGCCACAAGGACATTCCATGAAAACACGCGCCGCTGTTGCCTGGCAGGCCGGGCAGCCCCTCACCATCGAAGAGCTGGACCTCGACGGCCCGCGAGCCGGCGAAGTGCTGGTCGAGATCAAGGCCACGGGCATCTGCCACACCGACTACTACACCCTCTCCGGCGCCGACCCGGAGGGACTCTTCCCTGCAGTGCTGGGCCACGAAGGCGCCGGGGTGGTGCTGGAGGTCGGCGCCGGCGTCACCTCCCTCAAGCCGGGCGATCACGTCATCCCCCTGTACACGCCGGAATGCCGGCAATGCAAGTTCTGCCTGTCGCGCAAGACCAACCTGTGCCAGTTGATCCGCGGCACGCAGGGCAAGGGCCTGATGCCGGACGGCACCTCGCGCTTCTCGCTCAACGGCAAGCCGATCCTGCACTACATGGGCACCTCGACCTTCGCCAACCATATCGTGGCGCCGGAGATCGCGCTGGCGAAGATCCGCCCCGACGCGCCATTCGACAAGGTCTGCTACATCGGCTGCGGCGTGACCAC
>JAQGMY010000315.1 GCA_028292105.1 Ramlibacter sp. | reverse complement strand
TGAGCGGCACGGTTTCGTCCGGCTCGTGCAATGTGTCCTGCACGCCGGCCACAGTCACCGTGAACGCCGTGACCCCGGCGGGAACCGTCAGCACTCCGGCGGCGAGCGTCACGCCGTTGCTGAAGGTCGCACCGCCGTAGTCGGTGGCGGAAGCCGTGCCACCGCCCAGCGCGTAGGCGAAGGTCGTGGCGGTGCTCGATGCGTTGCTCAGGGTGACGCTGTAGACCAGCGCCACGCCCTCCGTGGCGGTCGGGCTGCTGATCGCCGCGATGACCGGTGCGCTATCGTTGTCGACGATCGTGCCGACCGCCATCGGGATCGCGATCGTCGCATTGGTCGCGCCCGACAGGGCCACGTTGAAGGTCTCACCCGTGGCGCCTTCGAACACCGTGTCGTCCGTGATCGCGATGGTGATCGTCTGCGTGGTCACGCCGGGCGCGAAGGTGAGCGTGCCGATGGCGGCGGTGTAGTCGCTGCCGGCGATCGCCGTCCCGTTGCTGGTGGCGTAGTTCACCGATACCGGCTGGCCGGAGGCCGCGCTCAAACTGACCGTGAAGGTGGCCGTGCCCGCCGCCTCGTTCACCGTGACGCCGGCGACGGCGAGCGTCGGCGGCGCGTCGTCGTCGACGATGGTGGCGGTGGCGTTGACCCCACCGATGGTGAGCGGAACGGACTCGTCGGGCTCGTCCAGGCCGTCCTGCGCGCCGGCGACGGTGACCGTGAAGCCGGTGACGCCGGCCGGGACGGTGAGGACCCCGCCCGCGAGCGTCACGCCGTTGCTGAAGGTGACGGCGCCGTAGTCGCTGGCCGAGGCGGTGCCGCCGCCGACGCTATAGGCGAAGGTGGTGGCGGTGCTGGACGGATTGCTGAGGCTGACCGTGTAGACGAGGTCGGCGCCTTCGGTGGCACTCGGGCTGCTGATGCCGGTGACGATGGGCGCCCCATCGTTGTCGATGATGGTGGCGGTGCCGGTGGCGTCCGCGATGGTGGCGTTCACCGCCCCGGACAGGCCGATGCTGAAGGTTTCGGCACCTTCGGCGATCGCGTCGTCGTTGAGGGGAACCGTGATCGTCTGCGTGGTGACGCCGGGCGCAAAAGTCAGCGTGCCGGTGACGCCGGTGTAGTCGCTGCCCGCAGTCGCGGTGCCGTTGCTGCTGGCGTAGATCACGGAGACCGGCAGGCCGGACGCGGCGCTGAGCGTGACGGTGAAGGTCGCCGTGCCCGCGCCTTCGTTCACGGTGACGTCGTCGATGCCCAGGCTGGGCGGCGCGTCATCGTCGACGATGGTGCCGGCGCCGGTCACGCTGCCGATGGAAAGCGGGACCGTTTCGTTGGCTTCGTCGAGGGTGTCCTGCACGCCGGCCACCGTGACGGTGAACGAACTGACGCCGGCGGGCACCGTGAGCGTGGCCCCGGAAAGCGTCACGCCATTGCTGAAGGTCGCGGCCCCGTAGTCCGCGGCCGAGGCGCTGCCGCCACCCAGGCTGAAGGCGAAGCTGGTCGCGCTGCTCGAGGCATTGCTCAGCGTGACCGCGTAGACCAGGTCGCTGCCTTCCGTGGCCGTGGGGCTTGCGATGGTGGTGATCGTCGGGGCGCCGTCGTTGTCGATGATCGTGCCGGTGCCGGTCGCCGTGCTGATGGCGGCATTGGTGGCGCCGGAGAGCAGCACCGTGAAGGTCTCGCCGGCGGCGCCTTCGAAGACCGTGTCGTCGGCGATCGCCACCGTGATCGTCTGGGCGGTCACGCCCGGCGCGAAGGTCAGGGTCCCCGACGCTGCGGTGTAGTCGCCGCCGGCCACGGCCGTGCCGTCGGCCGTTGCATAGTTCACCGACACCGGGCGGCCCGACGCCGCCGTCAGCAGCACGGTGAAGGTGGCCGTGCCGGCGGCTTCGTTGACGGTGATGTCCGCGATGCTCAGGCTCGGCGTCGGGTCGTCGTCGAGAATGGTCCCGGTGCCTGAAACGCCGCCGATCGTCAGCGGCACGGTTTCGTCGGGTTCGTCGATCGCGTCCTGTACGCCCGCGACGGTGACGGTGAAACCAGTGACGCCGGCCGGCACCGTCAGCACGCCGCCGGCGAGCGTCACCCCGTTGCTGAAGCTGGCCGCGCCGTAGTCGCTCGGCGAAGCCGTGCCGCCCCCGAGGCTGTAGGCGAAGGTGGTCGCGCTGGTCGAAGCGTTGCTCAACGCGACGTTGTAGACCAGCGCCGTGCCTTCCGTCGTGGTCGGGCTGCTGACGCTGGCGATGGTGGGCGCGAGGTCGTTGTCCGTGATCGTGCCGACACCGGTGCCGGTCGCGATGGTGGCGTTGCTCGCGGCCGAGAGGAGCACATTGAAGGTTTCGGCGCCTTCGAAAGTCGTGTCTTCGGCGATGGTGACGGTCACGGTCTGCGTCGTGACGCCGGGCGCGAAGGTCAGGGTGCCGGCGGCCGCGGTGTAGTCGGTGCCGGCGGTTGCGGTGACGTCCCGGGTCGCGTAATTCACCGTCACGCCCTGGCCAGAAGCCGCGCTCAGCGTCACGGTGAAGGTCGCGGTACCCGCGGCTTCGTCGACGGTGACGTTGCCGATGCTCAGGCTCGGCGTCGGGTCGTCGTCGACGATGGTGCCGGTGCCGCTCACGCCGCCGATGGTCAGCGGCAAGGTCTCGGCCGGCTCGTCGAGCGTGTCCTGCGCGCCGGCGACGGTGACGGTGAAAGAGGTGACGCCCGCCGGCACCGTGAGGATCCCGCCGGCGAGCGTCACGCCGTTGCTGAAGCTCGCCGCGCCGTAGTCGGAGGTCGAAGCCGTTCCGCCACCCAGGCTGTAAGCGAAGGTGGTTGCGGTGCTGGAGGGATTGCTCAGCGTGACCGTATAGACGAGGTCGGCACCTTCGGTGGCCGTGGGGCTGCCGATGCCGGTGACGGTGGGCGCCGCATCGTTGTCGATGATCGTGCCCAGCGCCGTGCCGGTGGTGATCGTCGCGTTCGTCGCAGCCGACAACACGACGTTGAAGGTCTCGCCCGTGGCTGCTTCGAACAGCGTGTCGTCGCTGATGGCGACCGTGATCGTCTGCGTGGTCACCCCGGGCGCGAAGATCAGGGTTCCGGCCACTGCCGTGTAATCGCTGCCCGCCGTGGCGGTGCCGTTGCTGCTCGCGTAATTGACCGAGACCGGCAGGCCGGAAGCGGCCGTGAGCGTCACGGTGAAGGTTGCCGTGCCCGCTGCTTCGTTGACCGTGACGTCGCCGATCACCAGCCCGGGCTGGGGGTCGTCGTCGACGATCGTGCCCGTTCCGGTCGCGCCTCCGATGGTCAGGGGCACCGTCTCGTCGAATTCGTCGAGCGCGTCCTGCACGCCGGCCACGGTGACCGTGAAGGCGGACACGCCCGCCGGCACGGTGAGGATGCCGCCGGCCAGCGTCACGCCGTCGCTGAAGGCGACCGCGCCGTAGTCGCTGCCGGCGGCCGTGCCACCGCCCAGCGCATAAGGCAGGGTGGTCGGCGTGCTCGAAGCGTTGCTCAGCGTGACGGTGTAGACCAGGTCCGTCCCTTCGCCGGTGGTCGGGCTGCTGATGCCCATCACGGTGGGCACGCCGTCGTTGTCGATGATCGTCCCGGTGCCGGTGCTGCCGGCGATGGTGGCGTTCACGGCGCCCGTGAGGACCACGGCGAACGTTTCGGCGCCTTCCGCGATCGCGTCCTCGTTGATCGCAACGGTCAGCGTGCGGGTGGTCACGCCCGGCGCGAAGACGAGGGTTCCGGCTGCGGCGGTGTAGTCGCCCGGGGCGGCGGCGCCGCCGTCCGCCGTGGCGTAGTCGACCGATACGGACTGGCCCGAGACGGCGCTGAGCGTGACGGTGAAGGTGGCGGTGCCCGCGCCTTCGTTGACCGTGACGTCACCGATCACGATGCTGGGCGCCGGATCGTCGTCGTTGATGGTGCCGGTGCCGGTCAGGCCGCCGACGGTCAGCGGCAGGGTTTCGGCCGGCTCGTCGAGCACGTCCTGCGCGCCGGCCACCGTGACCGTGAAGTCGGTGACGCCGGGCGGCACGGTCAGCACGCCGCCGGCCAGGGTCACGCCGTTGCTGAAACTCGTGGCCCCGTAGTCGGAGGTGGAGGCGGAGCCGCCGCCGAGCGCAAAGGGGAAGCTGGTCGCGATGGGCGAGGCGTTCGACAGGATGATGTCGAACACCAGCGCCGCGCCCTCCGTGCCGACCGGCGACGAAACGCTGGCCACCGTGGGCGTGGGAATCACCGTCACATGGACGGCGGCGGTCTCGCTGGTGGCCCCGCTGCCTACGGTGTAGGTGAAATCGGGAACCGTGCCGCTGAATCCGGCCGTGGGCGTGAAGACCAGTTGGCCCGCCACCAGTTGCACGCTGCCGTTGCCCACGCTGACGCCAGCGCCGCCGTCGGTGACCGGCACGCCGGCCACGGCAGTGATCACGGCCGCGCCCGCGAAGCTGTCGTTCGCCAGCACGTCGATCGTGACCGGCGCGTCCTGCGCGCAGGCCACGTTGTCGGCAGCGATGTCGGCGGCGGCGCTGACCGTCACGGCGACGACCGCCGTGACGGTCTGGCCGGTGCCATCGCTGACCGTGTAGGAAAAGCTCGCCGCGCCGTTGAAGTCCACATCCGGGCGGAATTCGATGTTGCCGGTGCTGGCGTTGATCGAGACACTACCGCCCACCGCGGACCCGACTGCAGTGATCGTCAGCGGGTCTCCATCGACGTCGCGGTCGTTGGCCAGCAGCGAAGCCGGCGTCATGACGAGCAGCGTGTCCTCGCTGGTGCTGAGCGCTTCACCGGTGGCGACCGGAGCGTCGGGCTGCGGCGCGACGTTGATCAGGACGCTGCCGGTGTCGGTCAGCGCGCCATCCGTCGTGGATATCCTCAGCGTCACCGGGCCGTTGGCATCCGGCACCGGCACGTAGCGCAGGCCATCCAGCGCCTGGCTGATGGCGTCAGGCGAACCGGTGAGCGTGAGGGTGCCGGTCCCGTTGCCCGTGATGGTCACGCCAGGGAACACGACCGCCACGAGCGTGCCGCTGGCGACGTTCAGCGTGGTGGTCAGGGCGCTGCTGTCGCCGTCGAACACCACGATCGCGTTGCCACTGGCCTGGCCGAACACCAGCGCCGCATCTTCGCGGCCGGCCTGTGCCGGCGGCAGCAACTGCACCGGGGCCACGGGCAAGGGCGGCACCGGCACCAGCGGGAGGGCCGACGCGGGCGGGGGCAATGGCGCCGGCTGCACCTGCGGCAGCCCCGGATCCGCCAGCACCTCGTACTCGACGCCGTAGAGGGGCGTGCGCTCCAGCCCGCGGCCCCCGAACTCGTCGAGCCGGCCGTTCGGCCCCAGCCCCTCCACCAGCCGCAACAGCAGCACGAAGCTGTTGCCATCGTCGAAACGCACCCGCTCCAGCAGCGAGTCCGATCCGTCGGTGCGGTCGTCGAGGTCGGCCGGGCGGGCCACGCCTTCGGTGTCGACGCCGGCGCCGCGGGTGCGCTCGTTCACGCGACCCAGCAGGCCGCCGTCGGCCGCTCCCGGCAAGGCCAAAGCGTTGTCGAAGACGCTCGAATCGAGCGTGACCGTCTCGCGCGAACGCAGCAGGAAACGTCCGGCGTGGTCGAAAGCCAGCTCGACCGCGGCGTCGGCGACGGTCTCGACGACCTCGCCCTCGAACACGCGGTCGCCGACGTGCAGCTGGCGTTGCTGACCGCCGGCGGTGCGCGCGAACGCAACGCCTTCGACCAGGACAACCGTGCCTACGACCCGCGGATCCATTCCGTTCCCAACTTTGTTATCTACTTCAATTGTATCTTTTGGTTACCGCAGCTCATCGTCGCCCGTCGGGGACGAGCGGCAAGGCCCGTGCGCTTGTCACGGAGGCCGGCCTTGCTTGACGAGGAAGCGTCCACTTACCTCGGACTGCTTCTCCAGGGCCCCGGCCAAGGCCGCAGCGCTGACCGTCGGCCCGATCGCCACGCCGGCCCGCGTCGTGGCCAGTGCCAACCGCCGCTTCAGTCCTTCGCCGACCCACAGCCCGCCGGCGTCCACGGCGGCCCATGCCCGCTGCAGCAGCGGGGCTGCGGCATGCGTGTTGATGTAAGCGCGTACTCCCATCGACAGCAGCTCCAGTGCTTGATCGTCGTGAGGAGCATCGGCGAGTACCAGAACCGGGGTCGGACCGGCCGCGTCGACCACCGCCTGCAGCCGGCGCAGGGCTGCCTGCTTCGCGGGCAAGCGGACCCACACCGCCGCCACTTGCCCCGATCGCAGCACCTTCTTCGCAGCCGCCAGGGGCGCGGCGCGAGCGCCGTCAAACGCCTGTTGCCACCGCTCCAGAAGCTCTGCCCGGTCGTCGACGAACAGGTGGAGCGGGAGCGGAGGGCGAAGGCTGGTCATGCTCAGCGTTCGGTCAAGGCCTGTTGGCGCGCTCGCAGTACCGGCTTGAGCAGGTAGGTCAGCACCGACTTGCGGCCGGTGAGGATGTTCACCTCGGCCACCATGCCGGGGATCACCGGCATCCCCTGCCCCAGTTGCGACTTGTCGGTGCGCACGCGGACCATGTAGAAGGTGTTGCCCTTGTCGTCGGTCACCGAGTCGGCGCCTATCAGTTCCACCTTTCCTTCGAGGCCGCCGTAGATGGTGAAGTCGTAGGCCGTGAACTTGACCACCGCCTTGTCGCCCGGATGCAGGAAGGCGATGTCCTTGGCCAGCACGCGGGCGTCGAGCAGCAGGCTCTCCTCGGAAGGCACGATCTCGATGACGTCCTTGCCCGGCTGCACCACGCCGCCGACGGTGGCGACATAGAGGCGCTTGACGGTACCCTTGACCGGCGAACGCAGCGTCGACTTGTCGACCTTGTCCGCCAGGCCCGCGGTGCCGGCGGAACTCATGTTGAGGCGGCCCAGCGTTTCCGACAGGTCCTTGCGCGCCTCGCTGCGGAAGTTCAGGGTGATCTCCTGGATCTTGCGCGAGCTCTCGGCCATCGCGGACTGCGCGCGGGCAATCTGCGCCGCCGCCATCTCGCGCTCGCCCAGGTAGCGGCCGGCATCGCGTTCCAGCCGCAGCACGTCGACTTCCGACACGGCGCCGCTGGCCAGCAGCGGCTTGGTGTACCCCAGCTCCTGCGCGGTGAGCTGATAGGACTTGGCGGCCTGTTCCCGCTTCGCCTGCGCTTCGCTCAGCTCCTGGCGCCGCTGCGCCAGCTGCTGCTCGGCCACGCCCACTTGCGCGGCCAGCGTCGACTTGCTCGCTTGATAGGCCTGCTGCTCGGCCTCCACGGTGCGCAGCGCCAGCTTGACGGCTTCGGGCGGCGGCACGAAGGCTTCGCCGCCGGCCAGCGCGCGCAGGCGGGCCACGCGCGTGAGCAGCGCCAGGTACTGCGCCTTGTTCTCGGCCAGCGACGAATCGAAGCGGGTCGGGTCGATGTTCACCAGCGGCTGGCCCTGCTCCACCACCTGGCCTTCCCTGACCAGGATCTCGGAGACGACGCCGCCGTCCAGGCTTTGCAGCACCTGCAATTGCCTGGACGGGATCACCCGGCCTTCGCCGCGCGTGATTTCGTCGATCCTGGCGAACCCCGCCCAGAGCAGCGCAATGACGACGGTCGCCCAGAAAATGCGCAGCAGCAGCCGCGCGCGCAGCGGCTCCTGCTCCAGCGCTGCGCGGCCGGCGTCGGCGACGAAGCCGGGATCGGCCGGGGAAGGATCGGTGGCGCCGCCCCAGGTGCGCATCGCGCCGCGCAGGCTGTCGAACATCACCTTCACGAGGCCTTCCCCACGCGGCCGGCCTTGAGCTCGCTCATCACCTCGTCCCGCGGGCCGTCGGCCACCACCTGGCCTTCGTCCAGCACGATCACGCGCGTGGCCAGGTCCAGCAGGCTGCTGCGGTGGGTGACGATCACCACCGTCTTGTCATGGCCGAAGGCGCGCAGCCGCTCCTTGAACTGCGCTTCCGAGCCCGAGTCCATGGAGCCCGTGGGTTCGTCGAGCAGCAGGATCGGCGGATCCAGCAGGGCGGCGCGGGCGATCGCCACGCCTTGCCGCTGGCCGCCGGAGAGCGTCTCGCCGCGCTCGCCGATCAGCATGTCGAAGCCTTGCGGATGGCCGTTGACGAAGGCATTGAGGCCGCCCACGTCCGCGGCGGCGACCACGGAGGCGTCGTCGGCGAACGGCGCGGCGATGGCGATGTTGTCACGCAGCGTGCCGTAGAACAGCAACGGGTCCTGCGCGACGTAACCCATGTTGCGGCGCAGGTCCGCCGGGTCGATCTGGCGCAGGTCGATGCCGTCGACCGTGATCGTGCCCTTGCTCGGCGCGTACAGCCCGAGCAGCAGCCGCTGCAGGGTGGTCTTGCCGGAGCCGACGCGGCCGATGATCACGACCTTCTCGCCGGCGCGGATGTGCATGTTCACGCCACGCAGCGACTCCTGCTCGCGGCCCGGATAGGCGAAGTGCACGTCCTTCAGGACGACGTCCCCGGCCAGCTCGGAGCGTTGCAGGAAGCGGCTTTCCTCCGTGCGCTCGCGCTGCGCCTGCATGGTCGCTTCCAGCGACACCAGCGCCATCTTGGCGCTGTGGTACTGCATCAGCAGGGCGATCACCTGGCCGACCGGCGCCATGGCCCGGCCACCCAGCATGGTGCAGGCGATCAGCCCGCCCATGGTCAACTGGCCGGCGGCGATCAGGTAGACGCCGCCGACGATCATGGCGACGTTCACCACCTGCTGCAGGCTCATGACGCCGTTGGTGACCGATGCCGACAGCAAGCGCTGCTGCGCCGAGGTCCGCGAGAGGAACACCGAGGTGCTTTCCAGCCGCGCCTGCATCACGCGCTCGGCGCCGTGCGCCTTGATGGTCTCCAGCCCGGTCAGCGCTTCCACCAGCGTGCCGTTGCGCGCGCTGGTGGCGCGGAAGCTGGTTTCCGAAAGGCGGTGCATGCGGCCCTGTACCACCGTGCTGTACGCCAGCACCAGCAGCATGCCGGCGATGGGCGCGAACACCAGCGGCCACGAGATCCACGCGACCACCACCAGGAACAGGATCGCGAACGGCAGGTCGATCAGCGCGGTCACGGTGGCCGAGGCGATGAAGTCGCGCACCACCTCGAAGGACCGCAGCGTCGCCGCATAGGCGCCCACCGAGGGCGGCCGCTCCGACAACCGCATGCCGAGCATGCGTTCCATGATCAGCGCCGACAGCCTGACGTCGATGCGGCTGCTGGCCAGGTCGATGAAGTAACCCCGCATCAGCCGCACGAAGTAATCGATGACGAGGATGATCGCCAGCCCCAGCGTCAGCATCCAGAGCGTGTCGACGGCGAAGTTCGGCACCACGCGGTCGTACACGTTCATGCTGAAGAGGGGCAGCACCAGCGCGAACAGGTTGATCAGCAGCGCCGCCGCCAGCACGTCCCGATACAGCGGCAGCTGCTCGGCGATCGCACCCCAGAACCAATGGCGCTCGCGCAGTTCCATCAACTGCGGCGTGCGGGCGTCGAAGCGGAACTGCGGTCGCACCGTGATGGCGTAGCCGGCGTAGCGGCGCTCGAGTTCGGCGCGGTCCAGCACGACCTCGCCTTCACCGGCCTCGGGCATCAGCAAGCGCGCGGTGGCTCCGTCATCGCTCCAGCC
>JAQGMY010000431.1 GCA_028292105.1 Ramlibacter sp. | reverse complement strand
TCGTGCGCCCGCACCTGGGCGCCGGCCCGCAGCAGTGCCGCGATGATCGAGCGGCTCGGTGCTTCGCGCATGTCGTCGGTGCCCGGCTTGAACGCCAGGCCCCAGATCGCGAAGGTGCGACCGGCCAGGCGCTTGCCGAAATGGGCGAAGACCTTGTTGAGCAGGACCTGCTTTTGCGACAGGTTCACGCGCTGCACGGCGTCCAGCACCTGCAGCGGCAGCCCGTACTCCTGGGCCGTGCGGCACAGCGCGTCCACGTCCTTGGGAAAGCAGCTGCCGCCGTAGCCGGTGCCGGCGTAGAGGAAGCTGTAGCCGATGCGCGGATCGGACCCGATGCCTTGCCGCACCAGCTCGATGTCGGCGCCCACGCGGTCGGCCAGGTTGGCGAGCTCGTTCATGAAGCTGATGCGGGTGGCCAGCATCGCGTTGGCGGCGTACTTGGTGAATTCGGCGCTGCGCACATCCATCACGCGGGTGCGCTCGTGGTTGCGGTTGAAGGGGCGATACAGCTCGCGCAGCATGGCCAACGCGCGCTCGCCGCGCCCGTCATCATCCACGCCCAGGACGATGCGGTCCGGACGCATGAAGTCGTCGATCGCCGCGCCTTCCTTCAGGAATTCGGGATTGCTCGCGACCGAGAAGTCCAGGTCCTCGCGCCCGCGCCTGGCGAGTTCCCCGCGCACCGCGGCGGCCACCTTCTCGGCGGTGCCCACAGGCACGGTCGACTTGTCGACGATCACCTTGAAGGCGTCCATGTGGCGGCCGATGGCCCGCGCCGCGGCCAGCACGTACTGCAGGTCCGCGCTGCCGTCTTCGTCGGGCGGGGTGCCCACGGCAATGAACTGCAGGTCGGCAAAGGCCACGCTGGCCGCCGCGTCGGACGAGAAGACCAGCCGGCCTTCCTCGCGATTGCGCTGGATGATCTCGTCCAGCCCGGGTTCGTGGATCGGAATGCCGCCGGCGTTCAGCAGGTTGATCTTGCGCTGGTCCACGTCCAGGCAGAAGACATTGTTGCCCAGCTCGGCAAGGCAGGCGCCGGTGACCAGCCCGACGTAGCCGGTGCCGACGATGGTGACGTTCATTGGGTTGTTCTCCCTCCGCAAATGCGGCGTGCGCACAGGGTAGTTCGGCAGCTTTCAGGTTGTGCTGGCCACGCTGCTCGTCTAGGGGTAGGGAAGTTCCTACAGGTGAACGGGTCGTTTACGCTGCTCCTCAGCAGCTTGCATTTGTGACCATGGCTGCGCTGTTCAGAGAGGACCCAGCCATGATGATTTCGCGCGAAGCGAACCTGCCGCGCAAGGCGATGCGCGTCGCCATTCCCCTGTTCGTCGAGATCGACGGCCGCAGCCATGCCGCTGCCAACTGGTCCACCACCGGGGTGGGCCTCAGCGACCTGCCTGGCATCCCCGCCGTGGGCGAGCTGGTGCCGGCGCGACTGAGTTTCCCGATGCTCGAGTCGACCCTGCTCATCCCGGTGCAGCTGGTGTACCGGGGCGAGCACGACGGCATTGCCGGCTTCGAGTTCCACGAGCTGTCGGCGCGCAACCGGCGCATCCTGCGCCACTACATCGAGCTGTCTCTGGACGGCAAGCTGGGCGACGTCGACGACATCGTGGCGGTCGCTGCCTTGCCCGCCAGCGACTCGCCGGTGGAAGCGCCCCTGACCCTGCAGGGCGCCTCGCGCGGCCTGCCCGGGCACAGCAAGACGCGCGCTCTCGGTGCCCTGCTGATGGGCCTGGCCGTGATCGCCGCCGCCGGCGGGATCGTCTGGTACAACCTGACGTACCAGCTCGAAGGCACCGGATTCGTCAGCGGCAGCATCGCGCGAATCACCGCCAACCACCAGGGCCAGGTCGCCCGCATGCTGGTGCAACCCGGCTCGCGCGTGGAGGCCAACACGCCCCTGTTCTCCATCGAGAACCCCCAGTTGCGCAACGAGATCGAAGCCCTTCAGGCGCAGGTCGCCGCGATGTCGGCCGAGCAATCGCGCCTGACCGGTGCCCGCCGCCATGCCGAGGCCGGGCTGCTGCAGGCGCTGCAGCGCGACGTGGGCGAACGCGAGCGCGAGCTCGCCACGGCGCGCCAGTTGATGCAGAACGGCGTGATCACCCAACGCGAAGTGATGCAGGTCTCCAGCCAGGTGCAGGACACGCGCTCCAACTACCTCAAGCAGATCGCGGAAGTTGCGACGCGCAGCCAGAGCCTCGATGCGTCCGACGTCCTGAGCCGGCTGCGCCTGGACCTGGCGACCAAGAAGGTGCTGCTGGCGCGCCAGGAGGCCGAGAGCATCGTGCGCGCGCCCATGCGCGGCAAGGTGTTCCAGATCGACCGCCAGACCGGCGAGTTCGTGGCGCCGCAGGACCCGGTGGTGCTGCTCGAATCCGACGTCACGCCCAGCGTGCTGCTGCGGGTGCCGAACGATGACGCCCTGAAGCTGAACCTGGGCATGCCGGCCACCATCTACGTGCCCTACGAGGACCGCAAGTACAGCGCCAACGTTTCGGCGATCGGCCTGTCGGCGGTGGCGGCGTCGGCGGCGGTCACGCAGGAAGGCGGGCTCAACGAGACCCTGGTGAAGATCGATTTCGACGACAAGAAAGTGCGCCTGCCCGCCAACGCCCGCGTCAACGTCTGGATCCGCAACCCGTCGCTGCCCTGGTCATGAAGCGCGCCTCACTGCGGGCGCAGGGACTCCGGTCGGTCGTCCTGCCCCTGCTGGTGTACGGCGGCGCCGCGCTCGCCTTCCTGGTCTGGGCGCGCCGCGGCGTGCACCCGCTGCACGAAAGCGTGATCCTGGCCCTGGGCGTGCTGGCGTTCTGGCGCTATGGATGGCAGCTGGTCCACTTCTTCCGCTCCTTCTGGTATTCGCACTGGCATTACCCGCGCTTGCGCGCCGCCGCCCGCAACGTGGCCAGCAAACGCCCCTGGCCCAAGCGCATCTTCGTCGTGGTGCCCTGCTACATGGAGGAACCCTGGGTCAGCATGGAGGCGATGCAGGCCTTGATGAGCAACATCGCCGCGCTGCCCTGCGAGGCGACCGTCGTCGCCTCGGTCGGCAACGACCAGGACGAATCGGCGATCGCGGCCGCGTGGCAGGCCCACCCGGCGCGCAACCGCGTCGAACTGGTGTTCCAGCGCCAGAGCGAAGGCAAGCGCATCGCGCTCGGCCACGCCTTGCGCGCGGTGGCGCGCCGCTTCGACGATGAACCGGACAGCGTCACGGTGTTGATGGACGGCGACTCGTGGCTGGAGGCGGGCGCGCTGGAGCGGGTGCTGCCTTTCTTCATGGCCTACCGCGACCTCGGCGCGGTGACCACCAACGAGATGGCGTACATCCCCGGCAACGGCCAGTCGTGGTACCGCGACTGGTTCGCGCTGAAGTTCGGCCAGCGCCAGGTGCTGTTCCAGTCGCATGCGCTGTCGCACAAGGTGCTGACGCTGACCGGCCGCTTTTCCGTGTTCCGCACTTCCATCGTGGTGGCGGAAGACTTCCTGCAGCTGATCGAGAAGGACACCATCGATCACTGGCTGCATGGGCGCTTCAAGTTCCTCATGGGCGATGACAAGAGCTCCTGGTTCCACGTGCTCAAGAGCGGCTGGAACATGCTGTACCTGCCGGACGTGAACTGCGTCTCGCTGGAAAGCCGCGAATCGAGCTTCCTGCGCGCCAGCCTGTCGCTGCCCTATCGCTGGTTCGGCAACACCATGCGCAACAACCCCCGGGCCCTGGCTCTGGGGCCGTGGCGCACCGGCTGGTTCATCTGGTTCGTGCTCCTGGACCAGCGCGTGTCCATGTGGACCTCGCTGGTCGGCATTTCAGGCGCGGTGGTGCTGGCGGTGACCAAGTCGCTGCTGTTCCTGCCGTTGTACGTGGCGTGGGCTGTCCTGGTGCGCTGCGTGCAGTTGCTGGTGATCGCCTGGCACGGGCATCGCGTCACGTTCCGCACCATCCCGATCATGCTGTACACGCAGTGGATAGGGGCGGTGGTGAAGATCAAGGCCTGGCACCACCTGTCCGACCAGAACTGGAGCAAGGGCAAGTCGAAACAGTCGGTCACGCTGGCCGGCGGCCCGTGGCGGCGGCTGGCGCCGACCGGCACCATGCTGATGGCGTACCTGGGGTTCGCCCTGGCCATCCTGCTGGCGCACAGCGCGCTGCGTTTCCCGGGGACGGAGCTGTTCGCCAAGGAGGCCAGCAACTCGGTGGATGCGCGAGTCGAAGGCGTCCAGCCGGACGACGGCCAGGACG
>JAQGMY010000393.1 GCA_028292105.1 Ramlibacter sp. | reverse complement strand
AATGATGGTTTTGGCTGGCATGCCCGCTCCAGCGCCGTGGGCGCCCGGCCGGGATTGTAGGAGGCGCCGGCGCCCTCAGTCGCCGTGTTCGCCGTGGGTGTCCGAATCGGCCTGTGGATGCGAGTTGCCGCCCTGCGGCTGTTGCTGCTGTTGGCTGGAACGGCCTTCGCTCCCGCGGTAGCCCATCTTGCGCAGTTCGCGCTCGAGCAGTTCCTTGCGCACGGCCATGGGCAGCGACTCCGCCGCCCAGGAGCCGGTCGGGCCCTGGTCCGGGTCGTTGCCGTGCCTCGATGATCCACTCATGCGCCCAGCATGCCCTGTGGCCGAGCGGGCGGCTGTCGGCTCAGGAGGAGATGGATGTACGACTTGGCTGACAACCGACAAGCCCTCACGGTGTCACGGCCCTGAGTTCTCGCGGCCCTGGAGCTCGTCGAACCAGGCGATGAAGCGGGCGGTGTCGCCCTTGTCGAAGACGGCTTCGGCGCCGAGGTCGATGCAATGCTGGCGCACGCCAGGCGTGGCATAGCTGCTGAAGACAACCACGCGGCCGCCATTGGGGTCGGCCTTGCAGCGGCGGATCACGTTCATCCCGGCGCCCTGCTCCAGCACCAGGTCGACGACGGCCACGTCCCACGCGCCGGGGTTTTCCTCCAGCCAGAGCTTCGCCTCGGCTTCGGTGGTGGCGGTCGCGACCACCCGGATGCCGCCCATCGTTGCGAACAGATCGCCCAGCAATCCGCGCATTCGCTGGAGGTCTTCCACCAGGAACACCCTCAGTTCCACGCTTGGTCTCCATTCAGATGTGTACACACACGACGCCTTCATTGTCGGCTCGGGCCAACTGCCGCGGACATCACTGCAACCATTTGCGTTAACCTCAGGCGCATATGTCCACCGCAGTGCTGCCGGCCCTCGTGGCCCTCGCCGGCCCCACCGCCTCCGGCAAGACCGCTGCTTCGCTGCTGCTGGCGCAGGCACTCGACGCCGAGATCATCAGCGTGGATTCGGCCCTGGTCTATCGGCTGATGGACATAGGCACGGCCAAGCCGAGCCACGAAGAGCGCAGCCGTGTGACGCATCACCTGATCGACATCCGCGATCCCACCGAGCCGTACAGTGCCGCTGAATTCGCAGCCGACGCGCGGCGCCTCGTCGACGACATCCGTGGCCGCGGCAAGCGTGTGCTGCTGGTAGGCGGCACCATGCTGTACTTCAAGGCCTTGTTCGAGGGCCTGGACGCGCTGCCGCCGGCGGACGCCGGCATCCGCGCGCAGATCGAGTCGCAAGCCGCCCGCGATGGCTGGCCGGCCCTGCATGCGCAGCTCGCGCAGGTGGATGCCGCCACGGCCGGCCGGCTGGCGCCGAACGATTCCCAACGCATCCAGCGGGCGCTGGAAGTCTTCCACCTGACCGGCAGCCCCTTGTCGCAGCTGCACCAGCGCGGCGGGCGCAGCGGCGCACTGCAAGCGGACCTGTTTCTGTCGCTGGAACCGAACGACCGCGGCTGGCTGCACGAGCGCATCGCGCAGCGCTTCGACGCCATGCTCGCCGCCGGCTTCGTCGACGAAGTGCGGCGGCTGCGGGCGCGCGCCGACCTGCATGCGGACCTCCCGAGCATGCGCTGCGTCGGCTACCGGCAGGCCTGGGAGTCCCTGGACGGACGCTGGCCGCAACCAGAGTTGCGCGAGCGCGGCATCGCCGCCACGCGCCAGCTCGCCAAGCGTCAACTGACGTGGCTGCGCGGCATGCGCGAACGCACCGTGATCGCCTGCGATGCGCCCGATGCGCTCGCCCAGGTGCTGCGTGCTGCGGGAGTGCCGCACTGATGCTGCAAGTGAGCGGCCTCGCCAAGCATTACGGCGACGTGTCCGTGTTCCGCGACGTCACGCTGGAAGTGGCCGGCGGCGAGTTCGTCGCCATCGTCGGCGAGTCGGGTGTCGGCAAGTCGACGCTGCTCAACTGCATGGCCGGCCTGGACACCTGGGATGCCGGTCGTGTCGTCGTCGACGGGGTGGATCTTTCCCGCTTAGGCGACGAACAGCGGGCCATCCTGCGGCGGCACAAACTCGGCTTCGTGTTCCAGGCCTTCCATGTCCTGCCCCACCTGGACGTGGCACAGAACATCGGCTTGCCCTTGTTGTTGTTGAAGCGGCCCGACCGGGCGCGCGTGGACGCCATGCTGGAGGCCGTCGGCCTCACCGGCCTGGGCGCGCGCCTGCCGCAGGAATTGAGCGGCGGCCAGCTGCAGCGCGTGGCCATTGCGCGGGCCCTGGTGCATGCGCCGCGGCTGCTGCTGGCCGACGAGCCCACCGGCAACCTCGACCCGGCGACGGCGGCGCGCGTGATGGAGGTGCTGCGCACGCAGGCGCGCGACAGCGGCGCGGCGCTGGTGCTGGTCACGCACTCCAGCGCGGCGGCCGCGCAGGCCGACCGCACCCTGCTGCTGCGCAGCGACGGGATCAGCCCGGCAGCGTGAGCCCCAGCTTCTGGGCCAGCATGGCCGTCGGCACGGCGCCTTCGATGGTCACGACTTCACCGGTTTGCGCGTGCTTGCCGACGATGGTCGGAACGCTGGAAAAGGCGAAGCGGTTCAACAGCGCCGTGTTGCGCTTGACAGCCTCGCGCTTGTCGGCAGGCGCGCCCATGCCGGAGATGCCGCCCTGGTGCTGCGTCAACGACGCCTCGTGCTGGTCCATCGCGGCGACCGGGTCGGGCGCCGCCAGGATGGCCGCGCCCTGCGGCTCGCTCTTGTCGTTCAACAAGGCCACCGGCAGCCAGACGAAGCGCGCCTGCGATTTCAGTGGCCGTGCCGAGACCCACAAGGCGGCGCAATGCGGGCATTGGGGATCGAAGAACACGTAGGCGACGCGCGCGCTCATGGTGGAGCCCACATTGAAGCCGGTGCCCTCCGCGGCGATCGCCTCGATGGACACCGGCTGGGCGGTCGCGCCCGGCTTGGCGGGCCCGGAGGTGTTTTCCTTGCCGCAAGCAGCCAGCAGCGCGCTGGTGCCGACGGCGCCGATCAAGTGCCGCCGCTTCACGGCGAGGGTGCCGCGCCGCTGCGGCCGGGTGCGGAGCAATGGTTCATGGATTCTTCATCTCCGATTCGGGAAGACGGTCTCCCCGCGGAAAGTCACCGCGCGCCCGCCTTCGCTCCAGTGCCGCGCATTTTAATGCCCGCGTGCTTCGGCCAGGCGGCGCCTCACGGATCGCCGATACCGCTGTTCTCCTACAGGGCAGGTTCGTGCAGCTGACCATGATGTCGGACCAACCAAGGAGAACGACCCATGGCAACCAGGCAAAAAGACGCTTGCGATCTGCTCGACGCAGACCACCGCGCTGTGAAGAAGATGTTCAAGGAGTACGAGGAGCTGACGAAGTCGCGCGGCAAGACCGTCGGCCAGAAGAAGATGGACCTGGCGCGCCAGATCTGCCAGGAGCTGAGCGCCCACGCGCAGATCGAGGAAGAGATCTTCTACCCCGCCTTGCGTGCCGTGCTCAAGGACACCTCCCTGATCTCCGAAGCGCAAGTCGAGCACCAGTCCGCCAAGGACCTGATCGCGCAGATCGAGGGCATGAGCGCAGCCGACGAGATGTTCGACGCCAAGGTCACCGTGCTGGGCGAGTACATCGACCACCACGTGAAGGAAGAAAAGAACGAAGTGTTCCCGAAGGCGCGTGCGGCCCGCAAGCTGGACCTGATGGCCATGCGCGAAGAGCTGGCCACGCGCAAGGAAGAATTGATGGGCCAGGAGGCCTGAGCTTCGCCCCGGCGGGGCATGGGCGCAGCCCCACAATGCGCCCATGCTCGCCCTGCTCGCCACCTATTCCTGGCAGGAAGTCCGCCACCACGCCTGGCGCAGCGCCACCGCCGTACTGGCGGTCGCGCTGGGGGTGGCGCTTGCGTTTTCCGTCCACCTGATCAACGCCTCGGCGCTCGACGAGTTCTCGAGCGCGGCGCGTTCGGCCGGCGGCCAGCCTGACCTCGAACTGCGCGCCACCCAGGGCGGCTTCGCCGAGACACTGTACGGCCGCGTGGCGACCGATCCGCAGGTCGCCACCGCCAGCCCCGTCCTGGAACTGCAGACCCTTGCCGTCGGGCCCGACGGTGCCCGCACGCCGGTGCGCGTGGTCGGGATCGATCCCCTGGTCGCCGCGAGCGTCGCTCCGCAATTGATGCCGGTCCCGGCGGACCCCGCCGAGCGGCTCTCGATCCTGCTGCCGGACACCGTCTTCCTCAACGCCGCTGCCCGACGCGTGCTGCCCGGCGACCGGCTGCGGCTGCAGGTCGGCATCGCGCTGCGCGAAGTGCGGGTGGCAGGCAGCACCAACGCTGGCGGCGGGCCGCTGCTGGTGATGGACATCGCCGCGGCGCAGGACCTGTTCGGCCGCGGCGGCCAGCTCTCGCGCATCGACCTGCGCCTGAAGCCCGGCGTGAGCCACGATGCCTGGCTGCGGGCGCAGCAACTGCCGGCAGGCGTCCAGGCGGCCGAGCCCGGAGATGCCGGCCAGCGGGTCGACCAGCTCTCCCGCGCCTACCGCGTGAACCTGACGGTGCTGGCACTGGTCGCCTTGTTCACCGGCGCCTTCCTGGTCTTCTCGGTGCTGGCATTGAGCGTGGCGCGGCGCTCGCAGCAGTTCGCCTTGCTCGGCGTGCTGGGGCTCACTGCACGCCAGCGGCTGCGGCTGGTGCTGGCCGAGTCGGCGGTGCTGGGCGTCATCGGCAGCCTGGCGGGTGTCGGGCTCGGGACGGCGCTGGCGGCGGCCGCACTCTCGCTGCTCGGCGGCGACCTCGGCGGCGGCTACTTTCCCGGCGTGCAGCCGCGGCTGCAATGGAATGGCCTGGCGGCCGCCGGCTATGGTGCACTGGGCGTGCTGGCGGCGATGGTCGGCGGCTGGCTGCCGGCACGCACCGCGGCCCGCTTGCCGCTGGCGCAGGCGCTCAAGGGCCTGGGCACGGCGCTGCCCGGTGGCCGCCGCCACGGCCTCGGCTGGCTCGCCTTGTTTGCCGCCGGCGCGCTGGCGCTGCTGCCGCCGATCGCCGGCATCCCGCTGGCCGCTTACCTGGCCGTCGCACTGCTGCTGATCGGCGGCATCTCGGTGCTGCCGGGGGCGGTGGGCGCGCTCTATGACCGTCTCGCCCCCTGCGTCGCCCAGCGCTTGCTGCCGCTGCTGGCCGTGGAGCGGGCGCGGCGCGTGCGCGAAAGCGCCGCCGTCGCCGTCAGCGGCGTGGTCGCGGCCCTCAGCCTGGCCGTGGCGCTCACCGTGATGGTCGCCAGCTTCCGCCAATCGGTTGCCGACTGGCTCGATGTGCTGCTGCCCGCAGACCTCTACCTGCGCACCAGCAACAGCACGGCCGCCGGCGACACCGCCTACCTCACGCCGCAACTGGTGCAAGGGCTGGCCGGCTTGCCGGGCGTGGCGCGCGTGTCCACGCAGCGCGTGCGCAACCTGCTGCTCGACCCGGCACGGCCTCCGGTGGCCCTGCTGGCGCGCGTCATCGACGATCCGCACAGATCGCTGCCCCTGGTCGGCGAACTCGTGAAGGTGCCCGCCGGTGCGACCGCCGTCTACGTCAGCGAAGCCATGCTGGACCTGTATGGCGCCCGCCGCGGCGAGCGCCTGCGCCTGCTGGAGCCGGCGCTGGGGCCAGGCCCCTTCGTGGTCGCCGGTGTGTGGCGCGACTACGTGCGGCAGACCGGCGCCGTCTCCATCGATCAACGGGACTACCTGCGCCTGACCGGCGACACGCGGGTCAACGATGCGGCGGTGTGGCTGGCGCCCGGCGCCAAGGCCGAAGACGTGCAGGCGCGCGTGCGCGCATGGGTGGCCCAGGTCACGGGCAACGCCGACCTGGTGGAACTCGCCTCGGCGGCGCAAGTGCGCCAGCTGTCGCTGCGCATCTTCGACCGCAGCTTCGCGGTGACGTACTGGCTGCAGGCGGTGGCCATAGCGATCGGCCTGTTCGGCGTGGCCGCCAGCTTCAGCGCGCAGGTGCTGGCCCGGCGCAAGGAGTTCGGGCTGCTGGCGCACCTCGGCCTCACGCGCCGGCAGATCCTGGCGGTGGTGGCCGGCGAAGGCGCGGCCTGGACGTTCATCGGCGCGCTGGCGGGACTGGCGCTGGGACTCGGCGTCGCCGTGGTGCTGGTGCACGTGGTCAATCCGCAAAGCTTCCACTGGACCATGGACCTGCTGCTGCCGTGGGCGCGTTTGCTGGCGCTTTGCGCCGCAGTCGTCGTGGCCGGCACCGTCACCGCCTGGCTCGCCGGCCGCGCCGCCGCCGGCCGCGACGCCGTGCTGGCAGTGAAGGAGGACTGGTGATCTCTCGCCGCGCCGTGCTCGGGTCGCTGCCGGCGTGGGCGATGGCCGGCAACGCCATTGCCCTGCCGCAGCGGCAGATCGTGTTTCCCGCCGACCACGGCGCCCACCCCGAGCTGCGCACCGAGTGGTGGTACATCACCGGGCAGGCGCAGGCCGGCGCCCGCAGCTTCGGCTTCCAGGTGACCTTCTTTCGCACCCGGGTGGACGGGACGCAGCGCATGCAGTCGAAGTTCGCCGCCAGGCAGCTGGTGTTCGCGCATGCCGCCATCACCGACGTGGCAGGGGCGAAGCTGTGGCACGACCAGCGCATCGCCCGCGAAGGCTTCGGCATTGCCCTGGCCGACCGCGGCGACGGCCGCCTGCGGCTGCGCGACTGGTCGCTGGTACGCGAAGGCGAGGCCTGGCACGCGGTGGTGCCGGCCAGTGGCTTCGCGCTGGACCTGCGCTGCGTGCCGACGCAAGCCGTGCTGCTGCAGGGAAGCGCGGGCCTGTCGCGCAAGGGGCCGCAGCCAGCGCAGGCCAGCTACTACTACAGCCAGCCGCAGCTGGCGGTGAGCGGCAGCCTGTCGCTGCAGGGCCGCAGCTTTCCAGTCACCGGCAAGGCATGGCTGGACCACGAATGGAGCGAGGAAGTGCTGCATCCGCAGGCAGTCGGCTGGGACTGGATCGGCATGAACCTGGACGACGGCAGCGCGCTGACGGCGTTCCAGTTGCGGCGCCAGGACGGCAGTGCGCTGTGGGACGGCGGATCGTTCCGCAGCTCCGGCGGCGAGCTCCATGTCGCGAGCCCGGGCGAAACGGAGTTCCGCGCGCAGCGACGCTGGACCAGCCCGCTCTCGGGCGCCACCTATCCGGTGGAGTGGATGGTGCGCACGGCCGCAGACATCTACACGGTGCGCGCGGTCATCGACAACCAGGAATTGGACAGCCGCGCGTCCACCGGCTCCATCTATTGGGAAGGACTGTCGGACCTGATCGACAGCCAGGGGCGCAGGGTGGGACGCGGCTACCTCGAAATGACCGGGTACGCGAGCCGCCTGCGCCTGTAGCGGCGCATTTGTCCGCAGCTCGGCAGCGCGACCGCCTACGGCCGGCGGGTGCCACGTCCCGCGCTGTCCACCTGGAGGCGGGTCCATCCTGCAGTCCATGGGCCCGATGCAGATCCGCTTCGCGGGGACCCAGTAACCCAATCGGAGCCTTCCATGAACAAGTCCCTCGCTACCCTCGTCGCTGCTGGTGTCCTCGCCTTTGCCGGTGTCGCCCAGGCCGGCACCTCCGCCTCCGTGACCGGATCCGGCGAGACCAGCATGAGCCCGACGACCACCAGCGGTGCGGTGCAAGCCGCCGACAGCACGGCCAACGACACGCGCGCCATGGGCGCCGCCAAGGTCAAGAAGACCAAGGTCAAGAAGACGGCCAAGCCGATGGCCCAGACCGGCTCCGGCGAAACCGGCATGACGCCGACCACCAGGAACTGAGCGCGACTGCATGTTTCCCGGATCAGGTCCGGGATCACATGAAGCCCGAAAAGCCTGGCAGTGCCAGGCTTTTCCACGTCTACTGCATGCCCTTGACGATCTTCTCGCCGTCGGCGCCCGCGCGCTTGCTCCACTCCTGGATCAGCGTCTGGCTCACGCGCTCGAAGTCGGCCTTCATGGCCGGCGAAGGCTGGTAGACCTTCAAGCCGTTCTTCGCCATGGTGTCGGTCGATTCCCTGGCGGCCGCCCGCGCCATGTCCCAGCCGCGCGTCTCCGCCTGCGCCGCCACCCTCAGCACCGCTGCCTGGTTGTCGGGGCTCAGCCTGGCGAATTCCTTCTCGTTGACGATCACCGCATTGCGCGGATGCATGGCGTTGGTGTCGTAGAAGGAAGTCAGGAAGTCCCAGGCCTTGGTGTCCACGCCGATCTGCGGCGAGGCGATCATGGTGGTGGCGATGCCCATGGTGAAAGCCTGCGCCAGTTCGGCCGCCTGCACCGTGGTCGGCACCGCCCCCAGTTCCTCGGCGAAGCGCGCCGTCACCCGGTTGTAGGCGCGGAACTTGGCGCCCTTGAACGCCGCGAGCGATTCCATCGGCGCCTTGCTGAAGATGCCGTTGCCGGGCCAGGCCACGGAGTACAGGACCCGCAGCCCCTGCTTGCCCAGCTTCTCCTGCAGGATAGGCTTTTGCACCGTGTACAGCTTCCACGAGCGGTCGAAGCCGGCCGCCAGGAACGGGATCATGTCGGCCTCGAACACCGCGTCCTCGTTGCCATGGTTCGACAGCAGGATCTCCCCGATCGGCACCTGCCCGGCCTGCACCGAGCGCTTGATGTCCGGCAGCTTGAACAGCGACGCATTGCTGTGGACGTGGATCTCCAGGTCGCCCTTGGTCGCCTTCTTCACCTCGTCGGCGAACCAGCGCAGGTTCTGCGTGTGGAAGTTGCCCTCGTTGTAGCCCGAAGGCAGGTTCCAGCTGGTCTTCTGGGCCGATGCCACGGGCACGGCGAAAGCCATGCACAGCGCTACGGCGGCGGCGAACGTCGTCTTCATGCTTGTCTCCTGCTTTGGGTGTACTGCGGATGCCGGGCGCGGTGGTCCGCGCCTCGGCGGGGAAAAATCTTCAGGCCACCACGTGACCCCACTTCTGGCCCCATTCGTTGCCGATCAGGTCGACCACGGAGCCATCGCTTTCGAAGAACTTGTTGGGCACCTGGAAGACGGCGAGCATCAGCCCGCCCTCCGGCGTCCAGGCGGCGTGGCGGCTGCCCGCCGGCCGGTAGACGAATTCACCGGGCCCCACCGCCAGGCCCTTCTCCCGACCTTCCAGGTCGACCAGCCGGCCTTCCAGCATGTAGGTCTGTTCGACCAGCGCATGTTCGTGGTCCGGCAGCTTGGCGCCGGGATCCATCTTCAGCAACACCGTCAACAGGCCGTTCTTCGGGTCGACCATCAGCGTCTTGACGTAGCAGCCGGGATACTTGATCGGCTCCCACTCCATCGCATTGGCGTGGACGACGCGCGAGTCCATCGGCCCCAGGTTCTTGTGGTTTTCCGCGCCCGGGGTGATGGCCGTGATCATGGGGAAGGCTCCAGTCCTGTGTAGATGGGACACAAGGTACCGGAGACGGAGGCGCGGCGCTTGCGGGCTTCCCCTAGGAAGATCCAAAGGCCGGGGTCTGAGCGAAGTAAAGGAGGAGCTTGGCCGGCGCGCTTGCGCGCCGGCCAAGCGGGGGACATTCGCTCAGTCGTCCACCCACGTCCTGGTCCGGCGCAATGGCAACCGGCGTCTCGGCTTCCGTATTTCTCGGGCCCGTGGGCCGTCATTGAGTCCCCGAAGAAAGGCCCAGTGCCCGTTCCAGCAAGCTGCGCGCCACCACCTTCAGCGCCAGCGTCTCTTCGGCGCCCTCGAAGATGGACAGCACCCGCGCATCGACGAAGTAGCGGCTGACCGCGGACTCCTCGGCGTAGCCCATGCCGCCGTGCAGCTGCAGCGCCTCGCGCGTCACCATCTCTGCCGAGCGGCAGGCCAGCAGCTTGACCAGGCTCGCTTCCATGCGCCCTTCGCCGCGATCCACCAGGCCGGCGACGTGCGCTGCCAGCTGCCGGCAGGCGGCCAGGCGGGCGCCCATGCGCGCCAGCTTGGCCCGGGTCAACGGGAATTCCGCCAGCGGCTGGCCGAACACCTTGCGGTCCTCGCTGTAGCGGATCGCCGCGCGCAGTGCCGCCCGCATCACGCCGCAAGCCCGCGCGGCCGTCTGCATGCGGCCGCCCACCATCCCGGCCATCGTGAAGTAGAAGCCCTTGCCGACGCCGGCCGCGCCGCCCACCACGTTCGCATCCGGCACGAAGAAGTCCTGGAAGGACAGGTCGAAGGAGTGCATGCCGCGGTAGCCGATGGTGGGGATGGCCCGGCCGCCCAGCATGCCGCCCTGCTCCTGCCGGAAGGTGAAGTCGTGGCCGTCGAACGAGGGCTTCTCCACCAGCAGCACGCTCAGGCCCTTGTGTCCCAGCGAGCGATCGGGATCGGTCCGCGCCACCACCATCAGCACGCCGGCCTTGCCCGCGAAGGTGCACCAGGTCTTGGCGCCGTTCAAGCGCCAGCCGCCCGGGACCTTGGTCGCCTTCAGGGCCAGCGAGGCGACGTCGGAACCAAAATCCGGCTCGGTGATGGCGATGGCGCACAGCGGGTTGCCCGCTGCCAGCCTGGGGAGCCACAGTGCCTGCTGTTCGCTGTCACCGCCGGCGACCAGCGCGCGTGCCAGGATCTCCGGCCGGGTGATGAGGCTGCCGGCCGCGGCGAGCGAGCCTTCCGACAGCGCCTCGGTGACCAGCACCATCAACAGCGAATCCTCGCGGTCGTCGGGCGAGCTGCCGCCGTACTGCTCGGGGACCGAGAGGCCGAAAACGCCCATTTCGCGCAGCGGCTGCAGCAGCGACTCGGGCACCGTGAGGTTGTCGCGATGGATCTTCTCGGCCTGTGGCGCCACCACCTCCCGCGCGAAGCGGCGAAAGGTTTCCTGCGCCATCGCGTGGGGCTCGTCCAGCACCAGGGTGCCGACCTCGCCCTGCGCCGCGATGACGGCCAGGCCCGCGGCGTCGAGCGCTTGCGCATTGCCGGCGGCGCGGCGCAGGTCCAGCCATTCGCTGTCGGCGCGCAATGCATCCAGGGCAGCCGTCGGGAAGTCGAGGTCGAGCGACAAGGTCTCGAGCCGCGCCAGCACCGAAGTGCCGGCTTCCGCCGCGAACAGCAAGGCCAGCTGCGTATCGAGCGCGCTGCTGTCGGCGCGCAGCAAGGCAAGCGCCGTCTGCGCGGCCAGCAGTTCGGAGGCCGCCCAGGCGAGTTCGAATGCATCGACCTGGTGCGCGTCCAGCCCCTGGGCACTCAGCTTGCCTTCAGTGCTGCAGCGGCCGGCGAGTTCGGCCGCCGCCTCGTCGAAGGCGCCGCGCAAGGCGGCCAGCGCGCGGCGCGCGGCCACGCAGTGCGCCGGGGTGATGTGGTTCATGCGATGTCTCCAGCGGACATTCTGCACCGCAGGGAACACCGGCCGGGCGGCCGGCCCGCCGCGTGGACCGGTGCTATAAATCCCCATGGCCGTTCCCTGGAAAGAAATCGTCAAGACCGTGGGCTGGGCCCGCGAACTCTGGAAGCACGAAGCCGAAAGGCCGCGGGCGGTGGTCGACCCGAACGCGGACGCCGACGCGCGCCTGCTGGCACTCTCGCGCCGCATCGACGAGCTGCAGGCGACCAACGCGGAACAGGCCAAGCTGATGAAGGTGCTGGCCGAGGAGCTGCAGGGGATCGCACGCCGCGCCACCACGGCTTATCGCCTGGCGATCGCGGGCGTGCTGCTGGCCATCGCCTCGGGCCTGCTCTGGTTCCTGCCGTGAACGCCGTGAAGACCGACACCCTGCCGCCCCTGCCGGCCGCTGCGCCGGGACGCTATCGCCACTACAAGGGCGGCGAGTACCAGCTGGTGGCCGTCGCCCGCCACAGCGAAACGCACGAAGCCCTGGTGGTCTACCGTCCCCTCTACGGCGAAGGCGGCTGGTGGGTGCGGCCCCACGCCATGTTCTTCGGGCACGTGGTGATCGACGGCCGCAGCCAGCCGCGCTTTGCCTTCATCGGCGACGAGGCGCCCGCCTGACGGCGACACGCTGAGCCAGGGCAAAGGGTTTTCCCCCACTCCACCCCACAGAGCCGCGGAATATCCTGCACGGCAGTTGGCATGCTAACAAGGCTGCCGGACAAGGACCATGAGCAACGAACCGCGCCCCAGCGCCGCCCACCACTTCCTCGATGGCCTGGTGGAAGCCGGCATCGAACATCTTTTTTCCAACCTCGGCACCGACCACGTTTCGCTGATCGAGGCGATGGCGCAATTCCGCCGCGAGGGGCGGCCGCAGCCGAACGTGATCCTCTGCCCGCACGAGAACGTGGCCATCCACATGGCCGGCGGCTATGCGGCCGCCACCGGCCGCGGCCAGGGCGTGATGGTGCACGTGGACGCCGGCACGGCCAATGCCGCCATGGGCATGCACAACCTGTTCCGCTCCCGCTGGCCGGTGCTGCTGATGGCGGGCAAGTCGCCCTTCACCATGCGCGGCGAGCTGCGCGGGTCGCGCGACAACTACGTGCACTTCGTGCAGGACCCGTTCGACATCGGCAGCATCGTGCGGCCGTACGTGAAATGGGAGTACTCGCTGCCGACCGGCGCCACCACCAAGGAAGTGCTGCGGCGCGCCCACACGGTGATGCAAAGCGACCCGCCGGGCCCGGTGTACCTGACGCTGCCGCGCGAAACGCTGGCGGAGGAATGGGACGCCAGGCAGGTGGCGAGTTTCCCGGCCGAACGTTACGGGCCGGTGAAGGCCGGCGGCATCCCCGCCAGCGCCGCGCGCGACATCGCGCAAGCCCTGATGCAGGCCCGCAAGCCGGTGGTGATCACCTCCTACCTCGGGCGCAGCGCCAAGGCCGTGGCGGCCCTGGAAGCGCTGGCCAGCGAGTGCGGCATCTGCATCACCGAATTCATGCCGACCAGCATGTGCGTGTCGCGCAGCTCGCCCTCCTTTGCCGGTTTCGACCCGGCGAAGGCGCTGGCCGGCGCCGACCTGTGCCTGCTGCTGGACGTCGACGTGCCGTGGCTGCCCCAGTTCACCAAGCCCGACGCCGGCACGCGCTTCATCCACATCGACGTCGACCCGCTCAAGCAGGACTTCCCGATGTGGGGCTTTGCCACCCACCTGCGGCTGCAGGCCGACTGCGGCGAAGCGTTGACGGACATCCTCGACTCCGTGCGCATGCAGGCGCACGACGCGTTTCGCGAGAAGGTCCGGCAACGCACGTCCTGCTGGGCAGCCGACGGCAAGGAGCGGGCGCAAGCCACCGCCGCTGCTGCCGCCAATCCCGGCAGCAGCGGCGCGGTCTCGCCCGCATATGTCTGCGCGGCGATCCAGCGCGCGATCAGCGCCACCGACATCGTGGTCAACGAGGCGATCCGCAATTCGGCATCGGTGCTGACGCAGATCCAGCGCACCGTCCCCGGCACGCTGGTCGGCTGCGCCGGCGGCGGCCTGGGCTACAGCGGCGGCATCGCACTGGGCGTCAAGCTCGCGCGGCCGGCGCAACGGGTGGTGCAGATCGTCGGAGACGGCGGCTTCCACTTCTCGACACCGACTTCCGTCTATGCGGTCGCCCAGCGCTACAAGCTGCCGATCCTGACGGTCGTGCTGGACAACGGCGGCTGGCAGGCGGTGAAGGAGGCGGTGCTGCGTGTCTACCCGAAGGGGGAGGCGTCGGAGGCCAACGACTTCCAGGCCCAGCTCGGTGGCGAGGTGCGCCGCTTCGACCAGGTGGCGCAGGCTTTCGGCGCCCACGGCGAGTACGTGACGGAGCCGGGCGAGGTCGAGCAGGCGCTCCAGCGCTGCCTCCAGGCGGTCGACAGCGGCCGCGCGGCCGTGATGCACGTGCGCGTCGGGACCATCTGACCGCCCGGCCGGGGTGACCGGCTGCGGAGCCGTCCTACAGGCCCTGCGCCGGCTGCCGCCGAAACTAGGCGGCACTACAACGCGAGGTGAACGATGGCGCTGCCGCATGCCAACCTGATGGACGTGATCAACGTCGCGCCGCTGGGCGAAGAGCTCCAGGGCACCGTGAGCACGAGCCTGATCAAGACCGAACGCATCCAGCTGCTGCACCTGGTGCTGGCCGCGCATTCGGACCAGCCGCAGCATCACGTCGACAACGAATGCACCATCCACTGCCTGGAAGGCACCGTGGAAGTGGTGACGGGCTCCGGCGTGCGCCGGCTGCAGGCAGGCAACGTGATCGTGCTGCCGGCGCGGCAACAGCACTCGCTGCGCGCTCGCACGGAGGCCGCGGTGCTGGTCACGCTCCTGCTGGACAAAGGCGATGCCGGCGACGGCGGCGGCGCGGGGAACCGGCGTGACCTGGACAAGCACACGCCGGTGAAGCCTTGAAGGGGGATGGTGCGCAAGCGGAGCTTGCACACCCTACGGGGAGCGGCGTCCCGTGGATCCCGTAGGGTGCGCAGCTTGCTGCGCACCTGCACTCAATAGGCCAACCAGGTCCCCTGCAGCCCCTGCTGCTCCACACCCGGCACCGCGTAGTTGCACACACCCGTCGGGTAGATGGTGTTCAGGCGGCTGGTCTGCGCTGCCGTGAAGGTGACGCCGGTGTAGTCGGCCATGCTGACCGGCTTGAGGGTGCACTTGATGACGTCGGCGGCGAGCGGCGCCCCCGCCACGGAGCGCGGCGCAGCCGGCACCGGGTAGATCGCGGCGCATTGGCCACTGGCCACCGTCATCTTCTCGGCGATGAAGGTCGGCGTGGCGTCACGGGTGTTGCACCCTTCCTGCAGGCTGGCCGGCTTGTTGCGAACCACCTTCGCATGCGCATTGCCGCTGGCGGCGTCGGCCTGGATGGCGGCGATCCACTTGTCCATCTCCGCCAGTGCGCGCAGCAACAATGGGCTGCTGCTGGAGTAGTAGCCGAAGCGGAAGTCCTCGTGCAGCATGACCTGGTTGTCGGCGTCGCCGTTGGCCTTGATCAGGCGCTCGCGCATCGAGAACGAGTGGTAGCGCAGGTGGATGTCGCCGATCGCCTGGTCGTCCGCATAGGCGCGGTAGTCGATGATCGGGATGTTCGCCAGCCCGCCGCCGGCGTTGGTCAGCCGGCCGGTGCGATACGCCTGGCGCACCGCAGCGGTGTCCGCCACCGTGCGCGCGGCCTGGAAGTTGGCATCGACGTCATAGCCGCCCAGCCTCTCGTTCAGGTCGAGGAACTGGTCCACCGTGATCAGGCCCGCCTTGAGCGCGTTGAGCCCGTACTGCACCCCCACGTTGTCCAATGGCCGCCGGGCGAAGCCGGTGGCCGGGTCGCGTCCGAGCAGGTTCACCGCATGGTCGTAGACATCGCAGCGCACGCCGGTCCGGTTGGTCACCGGGTTGTAGCGCTGGGCCACGGGCACTTGCGCGGGGCAGAAAGTACGGGTCGTGCCGTCGAGCGCCGTCCACTCGTTCGGGGCAATGCGCATGGCGCCGTTGTAGTTGGTCTCGGTGTAGATCGAAGCCTCGGTCTGCACGCCCGCCACCGCCCGCTGCTGCGCTGCCGTGAAGGTGCCGGGCGCGGTGTTGCGGAAGTAGTTCCCGAGCAGCCGGAAGTCGGTGATCGAGTAGACGGTGGCGAACAGCACCTCGGGGAAGCTGCAGCCGGGGATGATGCCGTCGAGCAGGCCCGGGTAGTTGTCGCCGATCTGGTACTGCTGGTAGGAGCCGCCGGAGCAGCCGAAGCCCATCGTGTAGCGGGGCGGACCGTAGGTCTCGATGAAGCGCTCCTTGACCATGGCCATGGTTTCCGACGGCGTCACGTCCTGGCAGTTGTTGCCGAAGACGTTGAGCGTGGACGAGGCCATCGCATAGCCCTGCTTCAGGATCGGGTCGTCCAGCACGCCACCGGTGCTGTTGCCCTGCCGGTACCAGCCGCCGGTGCACCCGCCGCCGAAGGTGTAGACCAGTTTGCCGTTCCAGCCGTTGGCCTTGACGGTGGGCGACGGCGTGGTGCCGGCGGCCGGGTTGTGCAGCACCGCGGTCTGGTAGATGGCGCGGTTCACCGTGCCGGTTTCGATGCGGACGATGTAGGGCACGGTGCGCCCTTCGGTGGTGACGGTCGTGGCGGCATCGGCCGGCACGGCGGTCTGCGAGGGCAGTGCGACGAAGGCGCCGGCCGCATTGCGGTACACGTAGTCGACCCGCGTCGCGATCGAGCAGTTGGCGTCGGTGGCGGCGCCGGCGAAGGGGCCGTTCGGATACAGCCGGAAGGTGTCGGTCTGGCAGGCGTACGGCGTCTCCCAGGGGCCGCTGAACATCGGGCCGGTGCGCGGGAAGTTGGTGACCTGCTGGGTCGCGCGGAACACGCCCGAGGAAGCGGACGCCTCGACCGTGATCTCGTTCTTGCCGTTGGCCAGGCCGGTGACCAGCACCACGGGCTTGCCGTCGGCCGGATCTGTCGCGAAGGCGTCCGCGGAGACGGTGCCGTTGACCAGCACCTTCATCGTGCTGCCTTCCGGAACGTTGTTCACTTTCAGCAGGGTGTCGCCGCCGCTGACCCATTCGGGCATGGACGAGAGCACGGTGGTGGTGATGGGGAGGTTGCCGGATCCGCCGCCGCCGCAAGCGGCCAGCAAGACTGCGGTCGCGACCGCCACGGCTGGGCCGGCGGCACGCCTCCAGGCGCCAGCAGCGCCTATTGCGAAAGTCTGCATTCCTGTCTCCTTGGGTCTGTGTCCTGGCGTTGGACTGCCTGCACGCGCGCCGGGGCAGTCATTGCATTCTGGAGAGCTTTGTTGCCCGCGTGTGTGGCGCAACCCTAGGACTATCCCGCGCTTGGCCGCGCCCGGCGTGCCCGGGCCCGTCGGCTGTGTGAGACTCCGGCCATGGACCACACCCAAGCCTTGTCCCCGGTGCAGGACAGCCCTGCCCCCGGCCACCGTGCCTGGCCGGCCGGCGGCTTCACCAGCGCGCCTTATTGGGCGTACAGCGACCCGGCCGTGTATGCCCGCGAGATGGAGGCCATCTTCCGCGGCAAGTCATGGCACTACCTCGGCCTGGAAGCCGAGGTGCCGGAGCCGGGCTCGTACAAGACGACCTACATCGGCCAGGACAACGTGCTGCTGACCCGCGCCGAAGACGGCTCGCTCAACGCCATGCTCAACCGCTGCGCGCATCGCGGCAACATGGTCTGCCGCGAGGCCTTCGGCAAGGCGCAGAAGCTGCACTGCGTCTACCACTCCTGGAACTACAACCTCAAGGGCGACCTCACCTTCGTCGCGTTCCGCAATGGGCTGAAGGGCGAAGGCGGGCTGCCCAAGGACTTCGACCTGGCGGAACACGGGCTGCGCAAGCTGCGCGTCGCCTCTTTCTGCGGCGTCGTGTTCGCCACCTTCCGCGACGACACGCCGCCGCTGGAGGACTGGCTCGGCGCCGTCGGCGAGGGCATCCGGCGCGTCTGCAATCGGCCGCTGAAGGTGCTGGGCTACGACACCCAGCGCATCCACGCCAACTGGAAGGCGTACCACGAGAACCCGCGCGACTCCTACCACGCCAACATCCTGCACACCTTCTACGGCACCTTCGGGTTGTCGCGGCAGTCGCAGGAGTCCGGCATGGTGCTGGACGACGCCGGCCGGCACGTCTACTTCTACACCAAGGCCGGTACCGAGAAGCAGTCGGCCGACTACAAGGAAACCGCGGATGCGCTGCGCTCGCACAACCAGGGCATGACCCTGGAGGACCCGGGCATCCTGAAGTGGCGCGACGAATTCGGCGACGGCGTCAGCGTGCAGATCCTCAGCACCTACCCGTCCTTCGTGCTGCACCAGATCGCCAACAGCCTGTGCACGCGGCAGCTGCTGCCCAAGGGACCGAACCAGTGCGACCTGGTCTGGACCTATTTCGGCTTTGCCGACGACGACGCCGAGACCGAACGCCTGCGGCTGGCGCAGATGAACCTGGCAGGTTCCGCCGGCATGGTGTCGGTCTAGGACGCGGCGGTCTGCGAAATGATCAAGCGCGCCATCGGCGACGGCAACACCGGCGAGTCGTACATCCAGATGGGCGG
>JAQGMY010000374.1 GCA_028292105.1 Ramlibacter sp. | reverse complement strand
GCTACGGCCGCAGAGGATGAGCGCACGCGTGGCACCGAGGCGCTGCAGTTCGTCGGGCAGGGAAGCCAGGGCGTCGACACCCGAATGAAGCCGCACCGGGTGGGTCGCCGACGTGAAGGTGTACTCGTGGTCGTTCATGGTTCGTTTCACGCCATCAACGTCCCGAGAACATCGGCTTGCGCTTCTCGGCGAAAGCCTTGCGGCCTTCGATGCGGTCCTCGGTGTTGCGCAAGTTGCCGAAAGCCTGCTGCTCGAACTCGAGCGCCGCTGCCAGCGGCAACTCGCCGCCGACAGTGGCCAACCTTTTCACGGCGGCAACTGCAAGAGGCGCGTTCGCAGCGATCCTGGCCGCGATGGCCCGGGCGGCCAGCATGAGTTCGGCCGGCGCCACCACCCGGCTGACGAGGCCGATGCGCAGGGCCTCCGCCGCGTCGATGCGGTCCCCGGTCAGCAACATGAGCATCGCGTCCGACCGACCCACCGCCCGCACGATCCGCTGCGTGCCACCGCCACCGGGAATGCTGCCGATGCAGACTTCAGGCAGGCCGAAGAGCGCGGTACTGGCAGCGATGCGCACGTCGCAGAGCATGGCCAGTTCGAGTCCGCCTCCGAGCGCGTACCCATTGATGGCAGCGATGAGGGGCTTGGGGGTGTGCAGGGTGGAGACGGCGCCCGGGCTGCCCCTGGTGCCGAAATGCAATTGCGCGAAGCTCTCCTTGGGCGGCATCGTTTTCTTGAGATCGGCTCCCGTGCAGAAGGCCCGATCCCCCGCACCAGTCAGGATGCCGACGCGCACATCGTCGCGGCGGGAGATGTCCGCCCAGGCGGCGTGAAGCTCCTCCGCCGTCTCGGGATCGATGGCATTCATCGCCTCGGGCCGGTTCAGGGTGATGGTCGCGATGAGATCGCTGACCTCGTACTTCAGAGCCATCGTTCACACTCCCAAATTGTTGCAAGGGATGACCCCAGCCACTTTGCCGGACCATTTTTCAAGGCTTGTCAGACGGAAGCACTGCTCAGGCTGCGGCCGCCACAGACATAGAGAACCTGCCCCGTGACGTAGCTTGAAGACGGCGAGGCGAAAAAGCGCACGGCGTTTCCGATGTCCTCACCCTGTCCCATGCGTTGCATGGGAACCGTTCGCCTCAGGTTGTCCTGCACGTTGGCATCCAGCAGCGCGAAGAGTGGCGTGTCGATGATGCCTGGGGCGATCGCATTGGCAGTGATCCCGTTGCGCGCGAACTCCAGGGCCAGAGTGCGCGTCAGGCTCACCACGCCCCCCTTGGATGCCGAGTAGCTGGCCTGGCCGCGATTCCCGAGCCATGCGCGCGACGAGATGTTCACGATGCGGCCGAATTTCTGCTTCATCATCGAGGGCACCACCGCCTTGCAGCAGATGAACTGTGACGTGAGGTTCGTCTCGATGACCCGCTGCCAGAAGTCGAGCTCCATCTTCATGACCAGCTTCTCGCCCGCGATGCCGGCATTGTTCACCAGCACGTCGATGCGGCCGTTGCGCTGGATCAGGCTGGCGACGGCCGCCTCGACTTCCTCGGTCGAAGTCACACTGACCTGCTGGCCGACGACGTCCGCTCCCGTTGCGCGCAGCTCTTGCGAGGCAGCCTCCAGGCTGTCGTTGTCGATGTCCCACAACGCGAGCCGACAGCCCTCGGCCGCCAATGTGCGGGCGATGCCCAGCCCGATGCCGCGCGCCCCTCCGGTCACGATCGCGGTCATGCCCCGCAGCGACGTCGGCTGCACCGGTTCCTGCTTGTAGTCTTCTTCCATGATGGCTTCTCAACGAGAAAGAATATGGATGGAGCAGGCCGCGTGGTCCACGCCCCAGATGCCGCCGCCAGTGACCTGGCTCAGGCCGACGCGTGCGCCCGGAACCTGTCGCTTGCCCGCGCGCTGCTGCAACTGCTCGCATATCTCGACGATCTGCGCGACGCCGGTTGCCCCCGGGGGGTGGCCTTTAGCGATGAGTCCACCGCTGGGATTGACAGGCACTCGCCCGCCCAAAGCGGTGGCGCCGCTGGCAAGCAACTGGGCCGCCTCGCCACGCCCGCAGAGCCCGAGGGCTTCGTAATAGAGCAGCTCGGAGATCGTGAATGCGTCGTGCAGTTCGATCAGGTCCAGATCCTTCGGACCGACGCCGGCCTGGGCATAGGCCAGCCGGGCTGCCCGAGCCGTGATCTCCGCCTCCGTCATGTCGACCTGGCCCACTTCGAAGATGCCTGATTGCACGACCGACGCCAGCACGCGCACCGGCTTTGCGGTTCCCCGCGTGGGACGGGTGGTCAGCACCACGGCCGCCGCTCCATCGACGACGCCGGGGCAGCATTGCAGCAGCGTGAGCGGATCGGCGACAGGACGCGAGGCCAGGACCTCCTCGCGCGTCACTTCCTTGCTGAACTTGGCTATGGGATTGAGGGCTCCGTGGCGGCGATTCTTGACCGACACATCTGCAAGGACGGCAAGCGGCACGTCATGATCGTGCATGTAGCGCTTGGCACGCATCGCATAGAGCGCAGGCATGATCATCCCGCGCCGGTTGTTCCAGTCACGCTGGTTCATGGGCAGCGCGCCGCCGCCGAGCCCACTCAGGTGGTCCATGCCGAACACCACCACGGTTTCGTACTGGCCGACGCGCAACGCCTGCAACGCGAGGTTCAGGGCTGTCGCGCCACTGGAACAGGCGTTGTCCACGTTGTAGACGGCTTCGCCGCGCGTGCCGAGTTCCCGCAGGGTCCTCTGGCCCGGCAGCGAGCCTCCCAGCGCGTTGCCGCAGTAGAAGGCCTGCACGTCAGGCATGGTGATTCCCGCGTCTTGCAGGGCATCGCGGATGGCGGCCTGCGCCAGGACTTCCTCGGTGAGCTCCGGGAACTTGCCGAAGTCGGAGATGCCGACGCCCGTGATCAGGGGTTCATTCATTTGGTGTCTCCACCCACCGCTTCGAAGGCGTAGTCCGCGGTGCCATCGGGTAGCGTGAACGGCACCACGCGAACCGGGCTGTCCAGCGCCGGCATCACGCCATCCCTGGTGAGGAGACGCCCGAATACCCGCAGCCCGGGATCGAAATCGACCATGGCCAGCGAGTACGAAGGCGCCTTGCCGGGGTGGACCGTCGTGAAGGTATAGAGACGACCCAGGGTTCCCAAAGAAACCTCCTCGACCGTTTCATCGCCGAGCAGGAACTCCGGCGGAGGGAAACGGATTTCGCCGGTCGCGACATGCCTGACCCCCTTGAGCACCATTCCCTCGGGGCTATCGCCGAAATGCTTGCCCTGGTTCCTCTGGATCCGCATAAGCGCCTTTGATAATTCAGCCACGTTGAACTGTAAAAGGCAGGCGCTCCTGCTGACAAGGCATCTTTTCTCCCATGCCTGGCCAGAAAAACTAAACGATGCGCGTTGCGAGGGCTTGCGCGCGAGCCGTCCCCCCAAGTGCCCTGGCTGCGGACGATGGCACCAAGTACCAGGGAAGAACGCAACTTGCATGGAGCGCGCGAAGACTGCCTGCGCGAGGGCTCGAGCACCATGCTCCTTGCCGGGGCGCACCGGCGGCTGGGGGTCAGACGACGCCGGCCGTCCGCAACTGCTGGATCTCCTGCTCGCCCAGGCCCGCTTCGCGCAGCACTTCGTCGGTGTGCTCGCCGCACTCCGGCGCCGCGGCCTGCACGGAACCGGGCGTGCGCTCCAGGTGCACCGGTTGCGTGACGAAGGTGCAGACCTTGCCCGAGTTCGCAGTGGCCTGCGCCGTCGCCTGCAGGTGCCGGACCTGCGGGTCGTCGAAGACCTGCGGCATCGTGTACACCGGCCCGGCCGGCACACCAGCCTGGTTGAGCAGGTCGACCCAGTGCTGCACCGGGGCAGTGGCGAACACTTCCTCGATCTCGCGCGACAGGTCCGCCCGGTTCTGGATCCGCAGCTGGTCGCTGGCGAAGCGCGGGTCCGCCAGCCACTGCGGCCGCTCCAGCGCCTCGCACAAGCGCCGCCAGTTGCCGCCACCGGCGGCGCCGATGTTGAGGCTGCCACCCTGCGCGCGGTAGAGGCCCATCGGACTGGCGCTCGGATGGTCGTTGCCGCATTGCACCGGCACCACGCCGTCGTTGAGGTAGCGCGCGGCCTGGAAATCCATCATCGCGATCTGCGCGTGCAGCAGCGAGGTATGGACCCATTGGCCCTGCCCCGACTGCTCACGCTCCAGCAGCGCGGCGAAGATGCCCAGTGCCGCATAGAGGCCGGCACTGGAATCCGCCACCGCGAGTCCCGCCCGCAGCGGGCCCTGGCCTGGATGCCCCGTGACGGACATCAGCCCGCCCATGCCCTGGATCACCTGGTCGAAGCCAGGCCGAGCGACGTACGGACCGTCCTGGCCATAGCCCGAGATGCTGGCCAGCACGATGCGCGGGTTGATCATGCGCAAGGTCTCGTAGTCCAGGCCGAGCCGCGTCTTGACGTCCGGGCGCCAGTTCTCCACCACGACGTCGGCCGTCTTCACCAGGCGCTTGAACAGCGCCAGGCCCTCCGGTCGTTTCAGGTTCAGCGTCAGCGAGCGCTTGTTGCGGTTCAGGTTCTGGAAGTCGCCGCCCTCGCGGCTGTCGACGAACATGTTGTCGTTGGCGTCGACGCCGGGCGGCGGCTCGACCCGGATGACGTCGGCGCCGAAGTCCGCCAGCATGCGCACGCACGTGGGCCCGGCGCGCACGCGCGAGAGATCGAGGACCCGAAAGCGGGCGAGCGCCTCACCAGCCTGGATGCGCGCCATGTCAGCTGCCCTTCCACACCGGTGGGCGGCGTTCCTTGAAAGCCTGCCGGCCTTCGGCGAAATCCGCGCTCGCCATGGTGGAGCGCTGTCGCTCGTCCATCCGCTCCCGGTCCACATCGCCGCGCGCGAGTTCGTTCAGCGACTGCTTGAGTGACTCCAGCGCCAGCGGGGCCAGGGCGGCGACGGAACGCGCCAGCCGATCGACATGGGCGGCCAGTTCGGCCGCTGGCAGCAGTTCCTGCACATAGCCGATGCGCAGCAGCGTGTGGGCGTCCAGCGGCTGCGCCGTGAGGAAGGCGCGCTTGGCGGCACTCACGCCGAGGCGCGAAACATAGCGCACCAGTCCGCTGCCGTAGTAGTGCAGCCCCAGTGCCGCGGCCGGCATGCGCATCTCGATGCTGTCGGCGGCGACGGCGAGGTCACAGGCCAGCACGATGTCGGTGGCCCCGCCATAGACGCTGCCGTTCAGCGCGCACAGGGTCACCGGCCGCAGTCGCTCGAGCGCCTCGACGACGTGCTCGAAATTCACCTTGGGCGGCTCGCCTTCGAACTCGCCGGTGTTGTAGCCGGCGCTGAAAACCGGCCGCTCGGCCAGTACTTCCGCGCTGAGCACCAGCACGCGGATCGAGCGGTCGGCGTCGATGCGGCCAAAGAGTTCGGCCAGCAGCGCCAGGTCCTCGTTGTGCAGGCGATTGCGGTGGGCCGGGCGCGCCAGCGTGATGCGGGCTACGCCGCCTTCGACTTCGAAGCGCGGCGTGCTGTCTTGGGGATTGTTCATTGTCTGGAATTGGAGAAGTGGGATGCACACCGCCGGCATCCGTCAGGTCGGTCCCTGCGCGGACGCGGCCGGAGCGGCTTGCCGTCTGCTGGCCGGCCACAGCATGGCAATGCCGGCCGCCGCGGGCAGCACGGCCAGCCACGCATAGGCGCTCGCATAGGAGCCGCCGACATGCAGGAACTGTCCGAAGATGAACGGACCCGCCATGCCGCCGGCGAAGGTGAAAAACTGGGTGCCGCCGGCGCTGGCCGCCAGCTCGTCGCGCGGCACGGTGCGCAGCAATTGGGCAAAGTAGACCGCGTTCCAACCCATGGTCGTCGCGCCCGCGGCAACCATCACCACGGCCGCCAGCAGCAGCCCTGGGTTGACAGGCAGGGCGCTCAGCGCCAGGCAGGCCAGTGCCATCGCCAGGCCCAGTCCGCCCAGCAGGACCTGCGGCGCCACCCAGCGATCTCCGACATGGCCAAGTCCGATGCGCGTCACCGTGCAGGCCAGTTGCGAAGCCGCCAGCAAGCCGGCCGCCACCGGCAGCGGAAATCCGAGCGACAGCGTCAGCAGCGAGACCGAGAAAGTGAGGAAGCCCTGCTGCGCCATCGCATACGCCAGCGACACCAGGCTCAGGGTGCGGAGCGCCGGCTGGCGCACCACCGTCAGCAAGGTGGCGGCCCAAGCGTTCCTGCGCGGCGCGGCTGCCGGCTCGCGCGGATCGAGCCGCGCGGCAACCGGGTGCAGCGCGGCGGCCAGCAGCAGGCAGGCACCGGCCGTTGCCAGTGCGGTGCCACGCCAGCCCAGGGCCGCCAGGCCCAGAGGCATGAGCAGTCCGGTGAGCGCCACGCCCAGTGGCACACCGCACTGTTTGAGGGCGAAGAACAGTCCCGGCGCGCCGGCCGGCGCGTGCCGGCCGAGAATCGCCGCGGCCGCCGGATTGAGGGCGCCGTAGCCGATGCCGATCAGCGCGGCGGACACCAGCAGCCCGGGGCTGCCGAGGGTGCTCGCCGCAGAACCGGCCGCCACTGCCACCAGCACCCACTGCGTCAGCCGCGCGGCGCCGACGCGCCCCGCCCAGGGCCCGAACGCCACGCCCGAGATCATTGCGAAGAGGTAAGCCGTGCCCATGAAGACGCCGACCCGCTCCGGCGCCAGCCCCAGCTGCGGGGCCACCGCCGGCGCCAGTACCGGCGCCGCGCTGAGCACGATCGACGCCAGCGTCTGGACGGCCAGGGTGGTCTCGAGCGCGAGCCACGGACGGGCGGGAACCGCCCCGGCGGCCGCACTCATGCGGCGCCGCTTGCCGCGTCCTCGAGGCGCCAGGTGGTGGTGAACTCCACCAGCCCGGGCGGATGCACGTTCAGCGACACCGACAGCAGCCGGCCGTTGCGCCCCATGTAGAAACGCCGCACCAGCAATCCCGCCGTGCGCGGCTTGACGCCGAGCAGCCGGGCGCTTTCCGCCGGCACCGCCAGCGCGCTCACCACCTGCTGTGCTTCGAGGATGCGCTCGCCGCCGTACTTCTCGATCAGCCCGAACACCCAGGCCTGGCCGCTTTCCAGCTCGGCGCGCATGCCTTCGCACTCCGGACGGACGAACACGCGCATGTGGACGATCGGCTCGCCGCCGCCGGCCGGGTAGCGGCAGGTGTTCCATTCGAGCCAGCGCTCGCCGGGCTCGCAGCGCAGCTGCAGCGCGAGCGTCGCATCCGCTTCGACCCAGCGGGAGCCGATCAGCTTGAGCGTGGTCCCCTTCGCGTAGGCCATCAGGTCGCCGAGCGACGAGAGTGCCGCGGTGTACTGCTTCTCGCTGCGGCTTGCGCGCACCACCGTGCCCACGCCCTGGTGGCGCGTGACCAGGCCCATGTCGCACAACTGCCGCACCGCCTCGCGCACCGTGTGGCGCGAAACCGAGAAGCGCTGGCACAGCTGCGGCTCGGGCGGCAGCAGGCTGCCAACCGCGTAGCGGCCCTCGCCGATCTCGCGGGCCAGCATCGCGCTCAGCTGCTGGTAGCGCGGCGCGTTGCCGGGGGCGGACAGGACTTCGCTCGGATTGGCGGCCATGGCTAGTACATGTAGTGGCCGCCGTTGACGTGGATCACCTGGCCCGAGATGAAGCCGCCGCGGTCCGAGCACAGCAGGTCACAGGCGGCGGCCACCTCGTCGGGCTTGCCGTAGCGGCCCAGCGGGATTTCGCGCTCGAGCTGTTCGCGCAGCTGGTGGGTGTATTGCGACCAGTCCCGCACGGTGTCGATCGCACCTGGCGCCACCGTGTTCGCCGTGATGCCGTCCACACCGAATTCTCGCGCCAGCGCCATCGCCAGCCCGTGCAGGCCGGCCTTGGCCGTGATGTTGTGGGCCCGCTCGGTCACCTGCCCCCAGAAGCCGTCGAAGCCGGACACCAGCACGATGCGGCCCCAGCGGCGCGACTGCATCAGCGGGATCGCGTGACGGGCCAGATAGAACGCCGCGGAGAGGTTGGTGCGCAGCACCTCGTCCCACTGCTCGGGGGTGATCTCCAGGAAGGGCTGCTTGCGCCGGATGCCGACGTTGGAGACCACGATGTCGACGCCGCCGAAATGCGCCGCCGCTTGCTGCACCAGGGCCCCAACTTCTTCGTCCCGGCCGACGTCGGCCATGATGCCGTGGGCCTTGCCGCCGGCGGCGCGGATCTCTTCCACCACGGCGTCGACCGCGGCGCGATCACTGTGGCCGTTGACGACGACATTGGCGCCTTGCGCCGCCAGCGACAGGGCAACGGCGCGACCGATGTTGCGCCCGGAACCCGTGACGATCGCCGTTCGGCCGGCGAGCGATCCATGCAGTGGAGGAGTGGTCATTCAGTGAGCCCTGGAATTGACAAGCGAACGACGCGCAGCTTAACATGCGAACGTCCGGATGTTTACACGATCCGCACCCGCCGGCTCCACGCCGGCGGCACGACAAGAAGACGGAGACCGAGTTTCACATGACCCAGAACGACAGCTACGACTGCATCGTGGTCGGCGCCGGTACGGCAGGCTGCCTGCTCGCCAACCGCCTCTCGGAAAATCGATCGCGCTCGGTCCTGCTGGTGGAGGCCGGGCCGCGCCCGCGCAGCTTCTGGGTCGGCATGCCCGCCGGCGTGTCCAAGCTGATCTTCCCCGGCAAGCTCAATTGGGGATTCTCGACGCAGCCGGAGCCCGAGCTGAAGAACCGCCGCATCTACGCACCCCGCGGGCGCGGGCTCGGCGGCTCCAGTCTCATCAACGGGATGGCCTTTTTCCGGGCCCAGCCGCAGGACTACGACGACTGGCAGGCGATGGGGCTGGAGGGCTGGGGCTGGAAGGAATTGCAGCCGCTGTACCGCAAGCTCGAACGCCGCGCCGACGCCACCTCGCCTTCACGCGGCACCGAGGGCGAGCTGTCCATCACCGACGCCCGCTTCATCCACCCGGCCTCGCGCGAGTTCGTCGCGGCGGCGCAGGCCAGCGGCATTCCCTTCAACGACGACTTCAACTGCACCAGCGCGGAGGGCGTCGGCTGGATCCAGTTCAACATCCGCAACGGCGTGCGCCACAGCTCCGACCAGGCCTTCCTGTATCCGGTGCAGTCACGACCGAACCTGACCGTGCTGACCGGCGCCCAGGTCGCACGGCTGGTGTTCGAAGGCCGGCGTGCAACCGGCATCGAGGTGGTCGAGGATGGGCGGCGCCGGGTCATCCGGTGCAATGCGGAAGTGATCCTTTCGGCCGGGGCTTTCGGCTCCCCCCACATCCTGCTGAACTCCGGCGTCGGCGCCGGCGCCACGCTGCAGGCCGCGGGCATCCCGGTGGTGCACGACCTGCCCGGTGTCGGCCGCAACCTGCAGGACCACCTGTACATCCACCATACCTTCCAGTCGGAGCGCGGCAGTTCGCTCAACGAGGAACTGCGCGGGGCGCGCGCCATCTGGCACGGCATCCGCTACCTGGCGACGCGCCAGGGTCCGCTGACCACCGGCGCTTCGCAGGCCTGCGCCTTCGTGAAGAGCAGCCCGGCGGTGGTGCGGCCCGACCTGCAGATCTGCTTTCGCCCGGTGAGCTGGGTTTTCAACCCGAGCGGCACGATGTCGATCGGCAGCAAGCCGGAGGTGACGGCTTCGGTGTGCAACCTGCGGCCGACCTCGCGCGGCCAGGTGCTCCCCGATGGCGCCAACCCGCTGGCGCCGCCGCGAATCTTCGCCAACTACCTTGCCACGCGCCAAGACCAGGAGATCGCCGTGCGCTCGGTGCGCGAGGTCCGGCGCATCTTCGAGCACGCGCCGCTGGCCGGGCGCATCCTGGCCGAACTGGCGCCGGGCGCCGCGGCGCAGACCGACGAGCAGATCCTGGAGTACGTCCGCAGCACCGCCCAGTCCATGCACCACTGGGCCGGCAGCTGCCGCATGGGCCTGGACAGCGACGCCGTGGTCGACGCCAGGTTGCGGGTGCACGGGCTGGAAAACGTACGCGTGGCGGACACCTCGATCCTGCCGCGCATCGTCTCCGCCAATACCAACGCGGTCACCTGCGTGGTGGCGGAGAAGGCGGCAACGCTCATCCCGTGAGGGCGTCAGCCCGCGACGACCCATCCACCTCATTTCCGAAAAGACAAGCGATGAAGCAGAAGCGTTGGGACCACCACATCGGTGGCCGCATCACGCCGCCCTCAGGCGGCGAATACCTCGACGAGACGGATCCGCGCACCGGCGAGGCCTCGTTTCGCATCGCCCGCGGCAATGCCGCCGACGTCGACCTGGCCTGCCGGGCGGCGGAGACCGCGCTGGCGACCTGGCGCGACGTCAAGGCGCTGGACCGCGGCCGCATGCTGGTCTCCGTGGCGCACTCGATCCGCACGCATGCGGACGAACTGGCGCGCATCGAGCAGGTCGAGATGGGCAAGCCGCTGCACCAGGCGCGCGGCGACATCGAGATCGCCGCCCAATACTTCGAGTTCTACGGCGGGCTCGCTCCTGCCGTCGAGGGCGAGACCATCGACCTCGGCGCCGGCAAGCTTTGCTACACCCGCAAGGAACCCTACGGCGTGATCGGCGCGATCACGCCGTGGAACGCCCCCATCAACCAGGCCGCGCGCGCGGCGGCGCCGGCACTGGCGACCGGCAACACGGTGGTGGCCAAGCCATCCGAATTCACCTCGGTCTCCACGCTGCGGCTGGCCGAGATCATTGCCGCCGCAGGCTTGCCGGCGGGCGTCTTCAACGTGGTCACCGGCACCGGCACCGAAGTGGGCGCCGCCATCGTGGTCCATCCGACCATCGCCAAGATCGCGTTCACCGGATCCTTGCGCGCCGGCAAGGAGATCGGCATTCGCGCGGCCGAACGGGTGATCCCGGTGACGCTCGAGCTGGGCGGCAAGTCGCCCGACATCGTGTTCGCCGATGCCGACCTGGAAGCGGCAGCACGCGGCGCCGTCCGCGGCTTCACCATCAATGCGGGCCAGGCCTGCATCGCCGGCACCCGCATCCTGGTGGAGCGCTCCGTGCTCGACCGCTTCCTGCAACTGCTGCGCGCCGAAGTGGCCAAGCTGAAGGTCGGGTCCGAAGAGGACTGCCAGATCGGCCCCATCATCACGGCCGCGCAGTTCGCCAGGATCCGCGAGTATTTCGAGATCGCACGTTCCGAGGGCGCGCAGATCATCGCCGGCGGCAAGGTGCACGGCGACCGCGGCTTCTTCGTGGAGCCCACCGTCTTCACCGGCCTGTCCGCCGATGCGCGCGCGATGCGCGAGGAGATCTTCGGCCCGGTCTGCGGCGTGATCGCGTTCGACGACGAGGCGCAGGCGATCCGGATGGCGAACGACACCAACTACGGCCTCGCCGCGGGACTGTGGACGCAGAACCTGTCGCGCGCGCACCGCGTCGCGGGGCGGCTGCAGGCCGGCCAGGTGTACGTGAATGAATATCCCTCGGGTGGCGTGGAAACGCCCTTCGGCGGCTACAAGCAAAGCGGGATCGGGCGCGAGAAGGGCCGCGAGGCCCTGAACCACTACACGCAGACCAAGACGGTGATCGTCACGCTCTGAGTCTGCGCACGGCGCGCCGCGCCTGGAGACACCCCAGGCCGCGGCGCCGGCCGCCGGTTCAATCCATCCGGGCGAAGTTGATCGACTTCACGATGCCGCCCCAGCCCTCGTAGTCGGCGTGGTACTGCCTGTTGAACTCGTCCGCCGACGCGGAGGTGGCAGCCTGCAGGCTGATCGCCTTGCACCCGTTGATGACCTCGGGCGTGTCACCGGCCTTGCGTATCGCGGCGTTGGCGTGGGCCAGGATGGCCGGGGGCGTGCCTTCCGGTGCGAACGCGCCGAACCAGTCGAGGCCGCCGACGCTCGGAAAGCCCTGCTCCGCGAACGTCGGCACGTCCGGCAGCTGGGGCCAGCGCGTCGGGCTGCTGACGGCCAGGATCCGCACGGTTCCCTTCTTGTAATGCTCGATCACGGTCGAGGGCGTCGAGAAGGTCGCCGGGATCTGCCCGGCGATCACGTCCTGGGCTGCCGCGGTGCCGCCCTTGTACGCCACGGCCGTCATCGGCGTGTTGGTGAGCTTCGAGAGGTTTTCCGCAATCAGGTGGAAGGGCGCGCCGGGCGAGCTGATGCCGTAGCTCGCGAGCTTCGGGTTGGCGCGGCACCACTCGAGGAACTGCGCCACGTTCTGCACCGAGGCGGGCATCGACGGGCCGACCGACAAGGTGTAGACGATGTTGGAGATGCGCGAGATCGGCAGCACGTCCTTGAGCGGGTCGTAGTTGAGTTTCTTGAACACGTGCGGATACACGACCAGCATCGCGGACGGCGTGAACAGCAGCACCGACCCGTCCCTGGGGGCGCCCTTCATCGCGTCGACGGCGATGCGGCCGCCGGCACCGGCCTTGTTCTCGACCAGCACGACGTTCGCGTAGGTCCCACGCAGCTTCTCCGCGTAGAGACGGGTGACCATGTCCATGGTGTCACCGGGCGGAAAGCCGCACAGCAGGCGGACCTGCGCGAGAGGCGCAGCTTGCGCGCGCGCCGTGCCTATCCACGCCAGGTTGGCCGCTGCGGTGGCCGCGGCGGTTGCGCGGATGAAGTCTCTTCTGCTCGTGGGCATCTTGCTTGTCTCCAGGGGTTGAAAGAATCAGGGTGCGGCGTCGGCAAGGATGAAGCCGGCGGCACGCTCGGCGATCATCACCGTCGGCGCGTGCGGATTGGACGAGGCCATCGTCGGCATCACGGAGGCATCGGCCACGCGCAGGCCGCGGATGCCGCGCACGCGCAGCTTCGCGTCGACCACGCTCAAGGGATCCGAGCCCATGCGGCAGGTGCCCACGGGGTGGTAGGAGGTCGCGGCCGTGCGGCGGATGTAATCGGCGACTTCGCTGTCGCTGTGCGCCTGCGTACTGGCGCCCGTCTCGCCCACCAGGCAGGGTGCGAGCGCGGGCTGCGCCAGCACCGTGCGTGTCAGGCGAAAGGCCGCCAGCGCCGATGCGCGATCGGTCGCCTGCGTGAGGTAACCGGCGTGGATGGTCGGCTCCTGCGTCGGATCGGCCGAGCGCAGGTGCACGCTGCCGGTCGAGTCCGGCCGCAGTTGCAGCATGCCGATCGTGAACCCGCTCTCGCGGTCCAGCACGAACCGACTGGTGTCGCGCGCTTGCGTGCCGCTCAGGTGGAACAGCTGCAGCTTGACGTCCGGCCGGGCGGCGCCGGTGGTGCACGCCAGTGCCTGCACGGTACAGGAGGCGGAGGACAGCAGGCCGCGCCGCGTCATGGCGTAGCGGGCGATCTCGCGCAGCTTGCGCGGCGTGCTCCACATGAGGTCGTTCAGCGTGGTCACGTCCCGGGCCCGTGCGGCGATGCGCACCTGCAGGTGATCGCGCAGGTTCTCGCCGACACCGGGCACGGCGGCCACCACGGGGATCCCGAACGAGGCAAGGCGCGCCGGCTGGCCGATGCCGGACAGCTCGAGCAACTGCGGCGACTGCAATGTGCCGGCGCAGACGACGACCTCGCGCGCTGCCCGCACGCGCATCGCGCGTCCCGCGCGGCGGTACTCGACGCCCGCCGCGCGATCGCCTTCGAACAGGATGCGGCTGGCGCACGCCTGTTCGTGCAGCGTGAGGTTGCGCCGCCGCCCGGCCGCCGCGAGATAGCCCTCGTAAGTGCTCCAGCGCAGCCCCTTGTGCGTGTTGAGCTGCAGGTAGCCGACCCCTTCGTAGCGGGAGCCGTTGTAGTCGGGGTTGGCAGGGATCCCCGCCTCGACGCAGGCGGCGCGGAACGCGCCCGACAGGCGATCGGGCGGCCCGTAGCGGGTGACGTGCATCGGCCCGGTGCGGCCCCGCGGTGCGTCGGTGTCACCGCCGAAATTCTCGAGCGCGCGAAAGCAGGGCTCCACGTCGCGCCACGACCAGCCGGCGCAGCCCTGGCGGTCCCAGGCGTCGTACTCCTGCGGATCGCCCTGCACCCACACCATCCCATTGATGCGGCCGGTGCCACCCACCACCCGGCCACGTGGCCATGGCAGGCGCCTGCCGGCGAGCTCCGGCACCGGTTCGGTGTGGTACGGCCGCACGGCGCGCTCGCCCAGCAAAGCCCAGGCGACGCCGGCGGGATAGCGCAGCCAATGCCACTGATCGTGCCGGCCCGCCTCCAGCAACAGAACGGTGTGGCGACCCGACTCGGACAGCCGTGCCGCCAGCACGCAGCCGGCCGCGCCCGCGCCGACGACGACGTAGTCGAAGGTGCCGGCATCGTTGTCGGGGGATGAATCCAGCGCCGCCTCCAGGCTTGAAGAATCTGGCTCTGCCGACCGTGTCGACCGGTGCGGTCGCGATTGACATTGAACGAGAACGCAGAATAACATGCGGACGTCCGAACGTTTACACTGACGTGTTCGGACTAACCCGAAGCGTGGAGAGAGACATGAAAAGACGAGAAGCCGGCCTCGCGCTGGCTGCATTGGCCCTGGGCGCGACCGGGCTGGCCTGTGCCCAGGCCTTCCCCGACAAACCGATCAAGCTGGTGGTCCCCTATCCGCCCGGCGCATCGACCGATGCACTCGCCCGCATCGTCGGCCAGAAGATGGCGGCTTCGATGGGTCAGCCTGTCGTCGTCGACAACAAGGGCGGCGCCAGCGGCAACATCGGCACGGAGTTCGTCGCCAAGTCCGCCCCGGACGGCTACACCTTCGGGCTCGGCACCGACGCCACGCATGCGGCCAACGTGCACCTGCTGGCCAACCCTCCCTTCCAGCCGCTGCGGGATTTCACCCCCCTGGCACTGGCGGCGCTGAACCCGATCATCCTGGTCGTGCATCCGTCGATCCCGGCCCACAACGTCACCGAGCTGATCGCTTACGTGAAGGCCAACCCCACCAAGGGCGGCTACGGGACCTCCGGCACCGGCTCGCCACACCACCTGGCCGGCGAGCTGCTGCGCACCCGCAGCGGGGCGGCCTTCACGCACATCCCTTACCGCGGCGGCGGCCCGGCCTTGAACGACGTGCTCGGCGGCCAGATCCCGATGCTGTTCGCCAGCCTGATCACCGTGCTGCCGCACGTCCAGGCGGGCAAGCTGCGCGCGATCGGCGTGACCGGCGCGACCCGCTACGAGGGCCTGCCGAACGTGCCGACGCTGGGTGAAACGCTCGCCGGCTTCGATGTGCCGTCGTGGCTGGCCTTCTTCGGCCCGGCCAACCTGCCGGCGCCGGTTGCCAGGCGCCTGAGCGATGAACTGTTGAAGGCCTTGCGCGATCCCGAAGTGAAGGCCAAGTTGACCGAGAGCGGCCTGGTCGTCGTCGCCGGCGGCCCGGCCGAACTGGCGGCGCTGCAAAAGCGCGACTACGAGTTCAAGGGCAAGCTGATCCGGGAAGCCGGCGTGAAGGCGGAGTGACGCCTTGACCGCAGCTGCCGTTCCTTCGGCGCTCCCGCTCGCCGGCTACGTCGTCATCGAGCTGGGACACAGCGTCGCGGCGCCATTCGCCGGCCAGATCCTGGCCGACCTTGGCGCCGAAGTGATCAAGATCGAAAAGCCGGCGGGTGACGACGCGCGCCACTGGGGTCCGCCCTTCGTGGACGGCGCATCGGCCACCTTCCAGGCCCTGAACCGCAACAAGCGCTCGCTGGTGCTGGACCTGCGCGACAAGGCCAGCTTCGAGCGACTGAGCACGCTGATCCACGAGCGCGCCGACGTCGTGCTGCAGAACATGCGGCCGGGACAGGTCGAATCGCTCGGCCTCGACGCGGCGACGCTGCGCGCGCGCAAGCCCGCGCTGGTCTACTGCAACCTGGGTGCCTTCGGCTCGGTCGGACCGCTGGCCGAGCGCCCCGGCTACGACCCGCTGATGCAGGCCTTCAGCGGCATCATGAGCGTGGTCGGCGAACCGGGCGGCGATCCGGTGCGGGTCGGTCCTTCGATCGTCGACATGGGTTCCGGGATGTGGGCCGCCCTTGGCATCGTCTCGCTGCTGATGCGCCGGCGCGAGACCGGCGAAGGCGGGGTGGTCGACGTCTCGCTGTTCGAGACGGCCGTGACCTGGATGACGATGTACTCCGCCCAATACCTCGCCGACGGGCGCCTGCCGGGCAAGAACGGCTCGGGCCAGACCGGCATCGTTCCCTATCGCGCTTACCGCACGGCCGACGGCGACCTGGTGGTCGCGGCCGGCAACAACGAACTGTTCCGGCGCCTGTGCAAGGTGCTGGGCCATCCGCAATGGAGCGAGGACGCGCGCTTTTCCAGCAATCCGGTGCGGGTCGCGAACGCGGCGGCGCTGTATGCGCTGCTGGAGGAATGCTTTGCCACCAGGAGCAGCGCCGAATGGACGGCACTGCTGGACGCGGCAGGCATCCCCTGCGCGCCGGTGCAGGACGTGGCCGGCATGCTGGCCCACCCGCAGACGCAGGCCCTGGGCATCGTGCAGCCCGTGCCCGGCAGCTCCATCCCCTTGATCGGCCTCCCGATGCGCCTGGACGGCGAACGCCCGCAGCCGCGCGGCGCCTCCCCGGCCCTCGGTGAGATGAACCAGAACATGAACCCATGAACTTCCCCGACTACGAAACACTGAAGGTCGAGGCGCGCGGCCGGCACCTGCTGGTGGTGACGCTCAACCGGCCCGAGGTCCTGAACGCCATCAACACGCAGATGGGCCGCGACCTGCTGGATCTCTGGACGCGGCTCACGGCCGAACCGCAGGAGCTGCGCTGCGTGGTGCTGACCGGCGCCGGCGAGCGCGCTTTCTGCGCCGGCGGCGACCTGAAGCAGCGCAACGGCATGAGCGACCAGGATTGGCGCCACCAGCACGAGATCTTCGAGCGCGGCTTCTTCGCCTTGATGGAGATGCCGCTGCCGGTGATCGCGGCGGTGAACGGGCATGCCTATGGCGGCGGCCTTGAAACGGCCCTGTCGTGCGACTTCATCTACGCCTCGCGCAACGCGCGCTTCGCCTTGTCCGAAGTGCGGCTGGGCATCATGCCCGGTGGCGGCGGGACGCAGAACCTGGCGCGCGCCGTCGGTGAGCGCCGCGCCAAGGAACTGATCCTGCGCGCGCAAGCCTTCGATGCGGAGCAAGGACTGCAGTGGGGAATGGTCAATCACCTGAGCGAACCGGGCAAGGTTCTCGACGACGCCCTGGTCGCGGCCACGCAGATCGCCGGCAACGGCCCGCTCTCCGTTCGCCAGGCCAAGAAGTCCATCCACTACGGTCTGCAGGCCGACCTGCTCACCGGCTGCCGCTTCGAGATCGAAGCCTACAACCGCCTGGTCTCCTCGGAAGACCGGCATGAAGGGGTGCGCGCCTTCAACGAGAAGCGCACACCCGATTTCAAGGGACGCTGAACATGAATCCGGATACCGATGTCCTCGTGCGCGAGATGGGCCTGCGCGACGGGCTGCAGATGATCTCCACTTTCGTGCCCACCGAAGCCAAGCTGGCCTGGATCCGCGCCGAGCTCGACGCCGGGGTGCGCGAGATCGAGGTGACCTCCTTCGTGCCGCCCAAGCTGATCCCGCAGTTCGTGGACGCCGAGGAAGTGACGACCCGGGCCATGGAGATGGAAGGCCTGACCGTGATGACACTGGTGCCCAACCTGCGCGGCGCCGAACGCGCCTTTGCGCTCGGCGTGCACGTGGTCGATTTCGTGGTCTCGGTCAGCCGCACGCACAACCTGAAGAACGTGCGGCGCGAGCGGGAAGCCTCGCTGGAGGACTTCAAGCGCATCGTCGAGGCGCGCGACGCCGCCGGCCTGAAGGGCCGCACCCGCCTGGCCGCTGGCCTGTCGACGGCGCTCGGCTGCTCCTATGAAGGCCGCATCGCGGTGGACGAAGTGCGCCGCTGCGCCGCCTTCCTGGCGGAGGCCGGCGCCGAAGAGATCATGGTGGCCGATACCGTGGGCTACGCCGACCCCAAGCAGGTGCGCGAAGTATTCCAGGCGGTGCTGGCCGAGACCGGCGCGCTCCCGGTCGCGGCACATTTCCACGACACCCGCGGCACCGGCCTGGCCAACGTGTCCGCGGCGCTGGACTGCGGCGTCCGCCGCTTCGACGCCTCGCTCGGTGGCTTGGGCGGATGCAACTTCGCTCCTGGCGCCAGCGGCAACATCGTCATGGAAGACCTCTGCTTCATGCTCGATTCCATGGGCCTGCGCACCGGTATCGACCTGGCCAAGCTGCTGGCGGCCCGTGCCATCCCGGCGCAGCACCTGGGGGCGGCCAGCCTGTCCGGCGCGCTGGCCCGTGCCGGCCTGCCCAATCATTACCAGACCGCCACCGAACGTGCCGCGGCCACCCACTAGAAGCACAGCGATGAACACCACCAGCGAAACCCAGTCCATCACGATGGAGCTCGGCGACGAATACCCCGAGATCCGCGAGAGCGTGCGCCGCATCTGCGCCGATTTCCCCGGCAGCTACTGGCGCGAGCTCGACGAGAAGGAGGCCTATCCTTCCGAGTTCGTCAAGGCCATGACCGAAGCCGGCTTCCTGGCCGCGCTGATCCCGGAGGAATATGGCGGCGCGGGCCTGCCGTTGCGCGCGGCCGGCGTGATCCTGGAAGAGATCCATGCCAGCGGCGGCAACGCCGGCGCCACCCACGCCCAGATGTACACGATGGGCACCGTGCTGCGCCACGGCAGCGCGGAGCAAAAGCAACGCTACCTGCCCCAGATCGCCGCCGGCAAGCTGCGGCTGCAAGCCTTCGGGGTGACCGAGCCCACCAGCGGCACCGACACCACCAAGCTGAAGACCCGCGCCGTGCGCGACGGTGACCACTACGTGATCAACGGCCAGAAGATCTGGACCTCGCGCGCGCTGTACTCCGACCTCATGCTGCTGCTGGCGCGCACCACGCCGATCGAGCAGGTCGAGCACCGCACCGACGGCCTGTCGGTGTTCCTCGTCGACATGCGCGAGGCCGTCGGCAACGGCATGACCATCCGCCCGATCAAGGCGATGATCAACCACAACACCACGGAAGTGTTCTTCGACCACCTGCGCATCCCGGCCGACAGCCTGATCGGGCAGGAAGGCAAGGGCCTGCGCTGCATCATGGACGGCATGAACGCCGAGCGCATCCTGGTGTCGCACGAGTCGCTGGGCGATGCGAAGTGGTTCACGAAGACCTCGGTGAAGTACGCCAACGAGCGGGTGGTGATCGACCGCCCGATCGGCAAGAACCAGGGCATCCAGTTCCCGATCGCCAAGGCCTACGCGCAGATGCAGGCCGCCGAACTGATGCTGCGCAAGTCGGCCGCCATGTTCCAGGCCGGCCTGCCGTGCGGCGAGTTCGCCAACCTGTCGAAGTTGCTGACCGCCGAAGCGGCGTGGGAAGCCGGCGAGGCCTGCATGCAGACCCACGGCGGCTTCGCCTATGCGCGCGAATACGACATCGAGCGCAAGTGGCGCGAAGCGCGGGTGCAGCGCACGGCGCCGATCTCCACCAACCTGATCCTGTCGTACATCGCCGAGCACGTGCTCGGGCTGCCGCGGTCGTACTGAGGGTGGCGATGGGACTCACCTCGGACCTGGGGGCCTTCGTCGCCGCCTTGAAGAGCGCGGACGTGCCCGCGGCAGCGGTGCCTGCGGTTCGCCGGGGCATGGCCGACTGTGTCGGCGTCGCCTTCGCCAGCGTGGGCGAACCGGTGCTGGCGCATGCGCTGGCGACGGTGGCCAGCGCGGACACCGGCGAGGCGCGACTCTGGACCGAGAGCCGCTTCGCATCCGCCGCCGACGCGGCTTTCGTGAATGCCGTGGCCGGACATGCCCTCGACTTCGACGACACCGGGCTCGATGGGCATCCGAGCGTGGTGCTGGCGCCAGTGGTGCTGGCGCAAGCACAGCGCCTGGGGAAGTCCTGGCAAGACGCCGTGACGGCTTACGTTGCCGGCTACGAAGTGTGGGCCGAACTGGTCTCGCGCGACCAGGACAAGCACCATGGCAAGGGCTGGCATCCGACGGCGGTGTTCGGAGCGGTTGCGTCGGCCGCGGCGAGTGCCTGGTTGCGCGGTTTGTCGGCCGAATGCGCCAGCCACGCCATCGGCATCGCCGCCTCGATGGCGGGCGGGCTGGTCGCCAACTTCGGCTCCATGACCAAGCCGCTGCAGGTCGGCTTCGCGGCGCGCAACGGCATCTTCGCCGCGGCGCTGGCCGAACGCGGTGTCACCGCCACCGTGGACGCGCTGGAAAGCCCGCGCGGCTTCCTCGCCGCCCTCTCGCCAAAGGGCCGCGTGCGGCTGGACGGCCCCTGCCTGGCCGGGGCTCCCTGGCAGATCCTGCAGCAGGGCCTGAACGTCAAGCGCTATCCGGCCTGCTATGCGACGCACCGCATCATCGATGCCGCGCTGTCGCTGCGGCCCCAGGTGCCCGGGGCCGCGGACATCGAGGAAGTGGTGGCCGAAATGGGGGAGCTGCAGCTCGCCATGCTGCGCTCCAGCCGACCGCAAACCGCGCTCGACGCCAAGTTCAGCGCCGAGTTCACGATTGCCTGCGCCCTGGCGCGCGGTCATGTCGACTTGCACGACCTGACGGATGCCAGCGTCCAGCAAGCGGACGTACAGCAGCTGCTGCGCAAGGTGCGGCTGGTGGCGGTGCCGCAACGCGATTCCCAGGAACCCTTGTTCTCGCCGGCGGATGTCCTGACCGTGCGGCTGCGGGACGGCACCGCCCTGCAGGCGCAGCCGGTGCAGCGCGCGCTGGGCCACGCCACCCGGCCGATCGGCGAAGCCGAACTGCGCGAGAAATTCATCGCCTGCGCGACCGCGGCCATGGACGCCGCCGGCGCTGACCGATGGTGGAACGCCGCCATGGCGCCGCTGCAGGCCCAGGTGCGCTGGCCCTGAGCGCCGGCAGGCATCGCACAGCATCCGGAAGAAGACAAATGCCAATCCATCGCAGGCCCATCGTGGCGGCCCTCGGCGCGCTCGCGCTCACGGCCTTCAGCGCCCTCACCCTGCCGGCCCTCGCGCAGGACAACTTCCCGTCCCGGCCGGTTCGCATCGTCGCGCCGGTGCCGCCGGGCAACGGTTCCGATGTCGCACTGCGGGTGCTGGCAAGGGAGATGAGCCAGCTCACGGGGCAGCCCTTCGTGGTCGACAACAAGCCGGGCGGCAACAACGCGATCGGCGCGCAGTCGGTGCTGGCCGCGCCGGCCGATGGATACACCCTCTTCTTCGCGTCGAATGCCGCGATGGCAGCCAACGTGCCGACCCTGAAGAACCCGGGCTACGACCCGGTTGCCGACTTCACGCCGATCGGCCTGGCGATCCGCGCCCGCTGGGTCCTGGCGGTGCCCTCGACTTCCCCGTACCTGACGATCGAGCAGCTGGTCGCCGCCGGCAAGCGCGACCCCAAGCTGCTCAGCGCGGCGGCGGGTAGCAGCGGCTTCCAGATGGCCAGCGCCCTGTTCGCCCGCGGCGCCGGCATCCAGGTGAACGTGATCCCGTACAAGGGCACGCCGCCGGCGGTGCAGGACACGGTGGGTGGCCAGGTCGCGTTCACCATCGCCGACCTGTCCACGGTGCTGCCGCTGATCTCGGCCGGCAAGCTCCGGCCGCTGGCGGTGCTCAGCGAGGAAAGGCTGCCGCTGCTGCACGAGGTGCCGACCACCAGGGAAAAGGGCTACGGCGGCACGGCGCTGCTCTCGTGGGCCGGCCTGTTCGCGCCGGCAAGGACGCCTGCGCCGGTGGTCCAGCGGCTGGCCGCGTTGCTGGAGAAAGCGACGCAGTCGGAGGCCTTCCGCAAGTACGCTGCCGATGTCAACAGCGACCCGGGCTTCCTCGGCCCCGCGGCGCTGGCCTCCTTCCAGAAGGTGCAAATCCAGGCCTACCGCGACGCGATGGCAGCCGCCGGACTGGAGCCGCAGTGAAGGCCCAGCGCAGCATCGCGATCGTCGGCGCCGGCGCGATCGGCTGCCGCATCGCCGCGCTCCTGGCGCGGCAAGGGGTCGCCACGACGCTCTTCGACGGCTGGGCCGGCCACGTAGCGGCAATGAATCGCAAGGGCCTGTTGCTCGAACTCCCGGACGGCAGCCGCGAAAGCTATCCGGTCAGGGCGCACGAATACCAGACGAAAGAGGCGCTACCGCGTTTCGACATCGTGCTGCTGGCGGTCCGCAGCGACGACACGCAGGCCGTGCTTGGGCTGGTGCAGCGGCTGGTGAAGGA
>JAQGMY010000322.1 GCA_028292105.1 Ramlibacter sp. | reverse complement strand
CTGCTGGATTCGATCCTCACGCTGGTCGATGCCAAGCATGCCGACCAGCAGCTCAATGACCGGCAGGAGGCGCGCCGCCAGGTGGGCTTCGCCGACCAGATCTTCATCAGCAAGACCGACCTGGTGGGCAAGGACGAACTCGACGCGCTGATGCACCGGCTCAAGCACATGAACCCGCGGGCGCCGATGACGGCGGTGCATTTCGGCGAGGTGCCGATCAAGGACGTCTTCGACCTGCGCGGCTTCAACCTGAATGCCAAGCTGGACATCGACCCGGACTTCCTGAAGGAAGACGATCACGGCCACGCGCACGCGCACGGGCACGAGGGTCACGACCACGAGCATGGCGAGGACTGCGACCACCCGCACCACCACGCCCACGACGACGACGTCAAGAGTTTCGTGTTCCGATCCGACCGGCCCTTCGACCCGGCCAGGCTGGAGGACTTCCTGGGCGCCATCGTCAACATCTACGGGCCGCGGATGCTGCGCTACAAGGGCGTCCTGAACATGCAGGGCACCGAGCGCAAGGTGATCTTCCAGGGCGTGCACCAGTTGATGGGCAGCGACCTCGGCCCGCCGTGGGCCGAAGGCGAGACCCGCACCAGCAAGATGGTTTTCATCGGCATCGAGCTGCCCCGCGACATCTTCCTGCAAGGCCTGGAGCAGTGTCTTGTCTGACGCGGCACCGCGATTTGGTCTGAGCCGCCACGGCTGAAGCCCGGGGTTACGCTGGCGGCCTCAACAACCAGCGTCCGCCCCAGGCCATGTTTGTCGCGCTTGCGCAACTGACGGAATCTCCTCTTCGCAGGGACGGGCCGGTGCGCGAGAACGAAAAGGAGGTCCACGGTCGTGCAGAGCACGCCAATCAGGGTATAAATCGCGCTCATGAAGGCGTTGCAAATACAAGAAAAGGCAGGAATGCGGGTACTGACTCGCATGCCGCCGGCGCCGATGACGCGAGGAGACGGGAATTGAAGGCTCAGCCGAAGGTCGCTGCCAAGACCAAGACACCCGGGGCGAAAGCCAAGCCCGCGGCCAAGGTGCCCATGCCTGGCGCAAAGGCTGCAAAGCCCGCGGCCAAGAAGGCGGCCCCTGCCAAGACTGCAGCCAAAACCCCGGTGAAGACCGCCCGGCCGGCGGTGAAAACCGCCGCCAAACCCGCATCCAAGGCGGCGACGAAAACCCCGGTGAAGACCGCTCCCAAGGCGGCGCCCGTGAAGGCGGCGGCGAAAACCGCCCCGACCAAGCCCCAGACGGCGGCCGGCAAGGCGCTTGGCGCCGTAGCCAAGGCTGTCGTCTCGGGTGCCAAGGCGGTCGTCGCCGCCGCCAAGAAAATTCCTGCCAAGGCCAGCAATGCTCCCACCCGGGACACCGCTGCCAAGGCTTCCCCTCCACCCTCGGCTCTCGCAGCCGGGGCAGTGCAGCCGGCACCCGTGCGAGAACTCACCGCGAAGCAGGCAGCTGCCGCCCGGAACTCTCCACCGCCGCCCATGTCGCTGTCCCAGCCGGGCGCCGCCAAGGCATCCTATATCCCCATGGCAACCCAATCCGTCCTGACGCCCCCTCCCGTTGTCGCCATCAAGAAAGACCCGAAGCTGGCCAACAACTGGAAAACGAAGTCCGCCGAAGAACTGACGGACCCCGAAGTGCTGGCCATGCCGGATTCGGAGTACATGAACGAAAAGCAGATGGCGTTCTTCCGCGTCAAGCTGGAGCAGTTGAAGACCGAGATCCTCAACAGCGCCGGCGAGACCACCGAGCACCTGCGCGAAGACACCGTCATCGTGCCCGATCCCGCCGACCGCGCGACGATCGAGGAAGAGCACGCGCTGGAACTTCGCACGCGCGACCGCGAGCGCAAGCTGCTGAAGAAGATCGAGCAGTCCATCGCCCGCATCGACGCCGGCGACTACGGGTACTGCGACGAGACCGGTGAACCCATAGGCGTCGGCCGCCTGCTGGCCCGCCCGACCGCCACCCTGTCGCTCGAGGCGCAGCAGCGCCGCGAACTCAAACAGAAGATGTTCGGCGACTGATCACGCCGAAGACACACACCCGCAGTACCTGATACATGGCGCAAAAAGACGACTCGACCCCCGGGGGGTTGTTGTCCCGGGTGGTCCGGTTCGTCAAGAGCCCGGGCAGCAGCTGGGGCGAGGGCGAGGCCGATACGGACCGCGAGAGCTCGTACTCCAAGCAGATGCTCAAGGAGATGATCGAGCGCAAGCGGCGCAACGACTTCGTGCGCAAGCGCGAGTTCGACATGCTGCGCAAGATGCGCCGCAGCGAGGTGCTTTCCGGGCACGACCCGGGGGCGCGGCCGTCCTTCTTCCAGAGCTCGATGCCGTCCAAGCCGGACGACCGCGCGACCACCCTGAAGAAGATCGACGAGATCGAAGCGCAGATGTCCATGCAGTGGTGGAAGACCAAGCATGGCCCCAACACCCAGGCGCCGATGTCCGCCGCCAGCGGCTTCTCCGTGTCCGCGCACATGACGCCCGAAGCCCTGCGTGCGGGCGCCGGCGTGACGCCGGCCGTGGGCAGCAGCTATTCGCGCACCTCGCCGCAGGAACTGGCGGCGCAGGAAGGCACGGCGCCGGTGCCGGCGGCGCAGATGATGCATTCGGTGCTGCCGGAACCCACCACGACGGGCAGCGCCGGCCTGACGCTGCATCACCAGCAGCCGCGGCCCATGGATTCGGTGGTCGCGCCGCTGGTTGGAGGCACCCCGCCGCGGCATCCGAAGCTGGTGGCGCAGGAGCCTCCGCAGCCCGCCGCCAAGACTGGCGCACCCAGTCTCCCCAGCATCTTTTCGCATTCGAAGCAGTTCGCGATCCAGGTCGAGGAGTTCGCCCACGACCCCGAGCTGGAAGAGGCCTCGATCCGCTTCGCCAACGGCGACGACTCGGGCGCTGAAGCCGGCTTGCTGGAAGTGCTCGGCCCCCAGGGCTCGCGCGTCAATCACGACGAGACCTGGCTGACCTTGTTCGACCTGTACCGCGCCACCGGGCGGCAGGACCGCTTCGAGAACGCGGCGATCGATTTCGCCAGCCGCTTCGGCCGTTCGGCACCGCAGTGGTTCTCGCTGCCCGAGATCGTCGGGCGCATGAGCACCCCGGTCTCGGCGGCACCATCGACGCAGGCCGCCGACTGGAATTGCCCGCCGGTGTTCGGAACGCAGTCGCTGGCGGCCCTGAACGCGGCGCTCGTGAAGGCCACCCCGCCGTACCGGCTGAACTGGAGCAAGCTCAACTCCATCGCCGAGCCCGCCATCGAGCCGCTGACGAAGCTGTTCACGCAATGGGCCGGTGCGAACGTGCAGCTTCGCTTCATCGGCGTCGAGTCGCTCGAGAAGGTGCTCAAGGACGCGACGCCTTCGAACGACCGTGCGGCCAATCCGTCGTGGTGGAAGCTGCGCATGGAAGTGCTGCGCGTCATGCACCGGCCGGACGAATTCGAACTGGTCGCCCTGGACTACTGCGTCACCTACGAGGTCTCCCCGCCGTCCTGGGACAGCGCCCGCTGCGAGTACAAGTCGATCCACGCCGACGGCAGCCATGCCGCGCGCAACACCATCATCGGCGAGGCCTTCCGCGATTCGGTGGTCTCCAGCGTGATGACAGGCTACGGCGACTCGCAGTACCCGTCGCAGAACTCGCAGCTCTCCAGCGTGGCGACGGTGGAGTTGTCCGGGCAGATCCTCGGCGACGGCAAGGAGGCGCTGGACATCCTGGACGCCAAGCTGGCCGACGCCGACATCATGATCATCTCGTGCGCCCGCCTGATGCGCATCGACTTCACGGCTGCGGGCACCCTGCTGAACTGGGTGAATGCGCGCGAAGGTGAAGGCCGCCAGGTGCAGTTCATCGACGTGCACCGCCTGGTGGCGGCGTTCTTCACGGTCATCGGCATCAGCGAGCACGCGCGCATCACGATCCGCAACGAATAGGGATCCGGTTCCCCGCCTGCGCGGGGATGACCAGTCCGTGGTCACTTGCTTTTCGCCGGGTCGCCCCAAGCTGCCTGCGCTATGGAACAGTTTCACGGAACGACCATCGTCAGCGTGCGCCGCAAGGATGCGGCCGGACGCTGGCAGGTGGCAATCGGCGGCGACGGCCAGGTCACTCTCGGCAACATCGTCGTCAAGGGCACCGCCCGCAAGGTGCGAAAGCTCTACCACGACAAGGTGCTCGCCGGTTTCGCCGGCGCGACGGCCGACGCCTTCACGCTGTTCGAGCGCTTCGAGGGCAAGCTCGAGAAGCACCAGGGCAACCTGGTCCGCGCGGCCATCGAACTCACCAAGGACTGGCGCACCGACCGCGTGCTGCGCCGGCTCGAAGCGATGCTGGCCGTGGCCGACCGGGACAACTCCCTCATCATCACCGGCAACGGTGACGTGCTGGAGCCCGAGAACGGCATCGTGGCGATCGGCTCGGGCGGCGGCTTCGCGCAGGCGTCCGCCAAGGCTCTGCTGGACAACACCGAACTGGGCGCCCGCGACATCGTCAAGAAGTCGCTCGAGATCGCCGGCGAACTCTGCATCTACACGAACATGAACCACACCATCGAGGTTCTCGAATGAGCGCCGCACGGCCGCCCGAAGGCGCTCGCCCCCTCCGCTTGCGGAGGGGGGAGGAGCAGGCCGCGCAGCGGGCAATCCTGGGGGAGGTTTCCTGATGTCCTCGATGACGCCCCAGGAAATCGTGTCCGAGCTCGATCGGCACATCGTCGGTCAGGGCCAGGCCAAGCGTGCCGTGGCGATCGCGCTGCGCAACCGCTGGCGGCGCCAGCAGGTCGACGAGAAGCTGCGCCACGAGATCACGCCGAAGAACATCCTGATGATCGGGCCCACCGGTGTCGGCAAGACCGAGATCGCACGGCGGCTGGCCAAGCTGGCCGACGCGCCCTTCATCAAGGTCGAAGCGACCAAGTTCACCGAAGTCGGCTACGTCGGCAAGGACGTGGATTCGAACGTGCGCGACCTCGTCGAGATGGCCGTGAAGCAAACCCGTGTCGCCGAGATGCGCAAGATGCGCGCCCGTGCCGAGGACGCGGCCGAAGCACGCGTCCTGCAGGTGCTGGTTCCAACGGCGCGCGGTGAAGAACCGGCTGGCGACAGCGCGACGCGCCAGGTGTTTCGCAAGAAGCTGCGGCAGGGCGAGCTGGACGACAAGGAGATCGAGATCGACCTGGCCGACACCAAGCCGCAGCTGGAGATCATGGGCCCGCCCGGCATGGAGGACATGGCGGAACAGCTCAAGGGGATGTTCGGCCAAATGGGCGGCACCAAGCGCAGGACGCGCAAGATGAAGATCGGCGAAGCGATGAAGCTGCTGGTCGACGAGGAAGCCGCGAACCTGGTGAACGAGGAAGAGATCCGCGCCACCGCCATCAGCAACGCGGAGCAGAACGGCATCGTCTTCATCGACGAGATCGACAAGGTCACCTCGCGCGCGGAAGGCCAGTCCGGCGCCGAAGTGTCGCGCCAGGGCGTGCAGCGCGACCTGCTGCCGCTGGTGGAAGGCACCACCGTGTCCACCAAGTACGGCGCGATCAAGACGGACCACATGCTGTTCATCGCCAGTGGTGCGTTCCATCTCGCCAAGCCCAGCGACCTGATCCCCGAGCTGCAGGGCCGCTTCCCGATCCGGGTCGAACTGCAGTCGCTCTCCGTCCAGGACTTCGAGGCGATCCTCACGACCACGCATGCCTCCCTGGTCAAGCAGTACCAGGCGCTGCTGGCCACCGAGAACGTGCAGCTGAGCTTCACGCCCGACGGCATCACGCGACTCGCGCAGATCGCCTATGACGTCAACGAGCGCACCGAGAACATCGGCGCCCGGCGGCTGTCCACGGTGATGGAGCGCTTGCTGGACGACGTGAGCTTCGAGGCGACGCGACTCGAGGGCCAGGCCGTGACGGTGGATTCGGCGTACGTCGATGCGCGGCTGGGGGAACTCAGCCGTGATGAAGACCTGTCGCGGTACATCCTTTGACACAACTGAGGCTCTACATGCAGAGCACTTCGTAAGTGCTTGCTTTTAAACGAAATCGGAGGCCCTGGCCTCCGATTTCGCTTCTAAGTACTTGATTTCATTGCCAAAAATTACCGAAGCGTACTTGCGCCTCAGCGGAATCCTGATACAGTGCAAAAAAGTGCAATGAAGTGGGGGATCGTGGGAAACCACTCCTGCTTTTGCCTTTCCACCATAGTGAGGGCTGACCAAGGTGTTCCAGGGCGCGTCGTCGCTGAGTCTAGATGCCAAGGGGCGGCTTTCCATGCCGACCCGGCATCGTGACGTGCTCGCGGCAACGTCGGCCAACCAGCTCACCATCACCAAGCATCCGCACGGCTGCCTGATGATCTTCCCGCGCCCCGAGTGGGAAACATTTCGTGAACGTCTCGCCCAGCTCCCCATGGCGGCCCAGTGGTGGAAGAGAATCTTCCTGGGCAACGCCATGGACGTGGAGCTGGATGGAACCGGCCGCGTGCTGGTGTCGCCCGAGCTGCGCACCGCCGCCGGCATCGGCAAGGACACGATGCTGCTGGGGATGGGCAACCACTTCGAACTCTGGGACAAGGCGACTTACGAGGCCAAGGAGGCCGAGGCGATGCGCGGGGAGATGCCCGAGGCCTTCCAGGACTTCTCTTTTTAGAGGCCGACGGTGGAAGGCACATGGCAACACACCACCGTCTTGTTGAACGAAGCAGTCGACGCCCTCGTTACCAAGCCGGATGGAATCTACGTAGACGCGACCTTCGGGCGCGGCGGGCACTCGCGCCTGATCCTTTCGCGGCTGGATGCGAGTGGCCGGCTGATCGCCTTCGACAAGGACCCCGAGGCCGTGGCCGTGGCCAACGCCATCGAGGACTCGCGCTTCTCCATCCGGCACCAGGGGTTTGCCGCGCTGCGCGAGCTGGAGGCCGGCAGCATCACCGGGATCCTGCTGGACCTGGGGGTGAGCTCGCCGCAGATCGACAACCCCGGCCGGGGTTTTTCGTTCCGTTCCTCGGGACCGCTGGACATGCGCATGGACACCACGCGCGGCCAGAGCGTGGCGGAGTGGTTGGCCACCGCATCGGTGGAGCAGATGACGGAGGTGATCCGTGAATATGGCGAAGAACGGTTTGCTTTTCAGGTTGCAAAGGCGATTGATGCTCGCCGACAGGAACGGGGCCCTCTTGCAACCACCACCGAGCTGGCCGAACTCCTGGCTCGCACGGTCAAAACCCGCGAGCCGGGCCAGGACCCTGCAACGCGCACATTTCAGGCTCTTCGGATTTTCATCAACGCCGAGCTTGAAGAGCTGCAACAGGCGCTAGAGGCGAGCTTGAACGTGCTCCAACCCGACGGCCGCCTGGTGGTGATCGCCTTCCACTCGCTGGAAGACCGCATCGTCAAGCAGTTCATCGCGAAGAATTCGCGCGATGAGGTGGACCGCCGCGCGCCTTTCGCCGCACCCAGGCCGATGAAGCTGCGCTCCATCGAGCGCGTCAAGCCGACCGCCGACGAAGTCAAGGCGAACAAGCGCTCGCGCAGCGCGATCATGCGGGTGGCCGAGAGGACCTCGGCATGATGATCCGCCTGAACCTCACCTTGCTGGTCGCCGTGATGGCCAGCGCGTTGTACCTCGTGCAGGTGCAGTACGAATCGCGCCGTCTCTACACCGAGATTGAAAAGGCGCAGAACGAATTCCGCAAGATCGAGGTCGAGCACGAGCGGCTGGAGCTCGAGCGCCGGGCCCAGGCGACGCCGGCGCGGGTGGAGAAGCTGGCGCGCGAACAGCTGCAGATGCGCCCCGCCACGCCGGCCGTCACGCAGTACGTGACGCTCAAGGGCATCGCCCTGCAGCCGGAGGTGGCGCAATGAGCCGCGGACGCGTCGTCGCCTATTCGTCCAGCCCGCTGCTGGCCAGCCCCACGCCGGTGTGGCGCAGCAAGTTCATCGTGGCGGGCATCGCACTGGCCTTCGTCGGCCTGGCGGGCCGTGCCGCCTGGATCCAGGTGTTCGGCAACGAGTTCTATCGCAAGCAAGGCGAAGTGCGCTTCGCCCGCACGCTGGAGCTGCCTGCCAACCGCGGCCGCATCTTCGACCGCAACGGGCTGCTGCTGGCAACCAGCGTGCCGGTGCCCAGCGTCTGGGCGATCCCGGAAGATGTGGAGCGTGACAAGGCGAAGCTGGCCAGCCTGGCCAAGCTGCTCGAGATCTCCGTGACCGACCTGATGAAGAAGCTCGACGTGGAGGACAAGAACTTCGTCTGGCTCAAGCGGCAGGTGGACGAGTCGATCTCGCGCCAGATCACGGCCCTGGACATCAAGGGCATCTACCTGCGCAAGGAATACCGTCGCCAGTACCCCGAAGGCGAGGCCGCCGCGCACGTGGTGGGCTTCACCAACGTCGAAGACCAGGGCCAGGAAGGCGTGGAGCTCGCGTTCAACAAGGACCTGGGCGGGCACGCGGGTTCCCGCCGCGTCATCAAGGACCGGCTCGGGCGCATCGTCGAGGACGTCGGCGAGCAGATGCCGCCGGTCGATGGCAAGGACCTGCAGCTGTCGATCGACAGCAAGGTGCAGTTCTTCGCCTACCAGCAGCTCAAGAGCGCGGTGGTGGAGAACAAGGCCAAGGCGGGCAGCGTGGTGGTGCTGGACGCGAACACCGGCGAAGTGCTGGCGCTGGCCAACTACCCGAGCTACTCGCCGGCCAATCGCCAGAACCTCACGGGTGCGCAGCTGCGCAATCGCGCACTGACCGACACCTTCGAGCCGGGCTCCACGATGAAGCCCTTCGTGGTGTCGCTGGCGCTGGAGAAGGGGCTGGTCAAGCCGACCAGCATGATCCAGACGGCGCCCGGGCGCATCACGATCAGCGGCTCCACCATCAGCGACTCGCACGCGCACGGCGACCTGACGGTGACCGAGGTGATCCAGAAATCCAGCAACGTCGGCACGGTGCGCATGGCGATGCAGCTGCAGCCGCGTGAGATGTGGGAGCTGTACACGCAGGTCGGCCTGGGCCAGCGGCCGCAGGTGCCTTTCCCCGGCGTCGTCAGCGGCAGGCTGCGCGCGTACAAGACCTGGCGGCCGATCGAGCAGGCCACCATGAGCTACGGCTACGGCCTCTCGACCAGCCTGTTCCAGCTGGCCCGCGCCTACACCGTGTTCGCGCGCGATGGCGAACTGGCGCCCGTCACGATGCTGAAGACCGACACGCTCGCTCCCGGCGTGCGCGTGTTCCGCGCCGAGACGGCGCAGGAGATGCGCAAGATGCTGCACCTGGTCACGCTCAACGGCGGCACCGCACCCAAGGCGCAGACCATGGGCTACTCGGTCGGCGGCAAGACCGGCACCGCCCACAAGCAGGAAGGCCGCGGCTACGCCGAGCACAAGTACCGCGGCGTGTTCGTCGGCGTTGCCCCCATCGACAAGCCGCGCATCGTGGTCGCCGTGATGATCGACGAGCCCAGTGCCGGCAAGTACTTCGGCGGCGACGTCGCCGCGCCGGTGTTCAGCGCCACGGTGCAGCAAAGCCTGCGCATCCTGGGTGTGCAGCCGGACATGAACGTCAAGCCGCAGATCGTGGTGAAGGCCGTGGAGGAGTCGTTCTGATGCGCGTCCTTCACACCCCCCAGGAAGCGGCCGGGTGGCTGCGTTCGCGCGTGCAAGGGGAGCTGCATTGCGACAGCCGGCGCGTCGATCGGGGCGATGGTTTCATCGCCTGGCCGGGCGCCGCCAGTGACGGCCGCAAGTTCGTGCCCGCGGCGCTGCAGCAAGGCGCGACCGCCTGCCTGGTGGAACTCGCCGGCAGCCAGGCGTACACCTTCGACGACGAGAGCGTCGCAGCCTACGAGGGGCTCAAGGCCGCCACCGGGCCGATCGGCGCGCTCTTCTACGGCGAGCCGTCCCACGAACTGGACGTGCTGGCGATCACCGGCACCAACGGCAAGACGTCGACGGCCTGGTGGCTGGCGCAGGCGCTGTCGAACCTGAAGCCGCGCGCCATCCCCTGCGGCCTGATCGGCACGCTCGGCATCGGCCGGCCGCCCCACGTGGAAGCCACCGGCCTCACCACGCCGGACCCGGTGCTGATGCAGCGGCACTTGCGGCGCTTCATCGAAGAAGGAACCAGGGCGTGCGCGATCGAAGCCTCGTCGATCGGCATCGTCGAACGCCGCCTGGACGGCACCCGGATCCGCGTTGCGGCCTTCACCAATTTCAGCCAGGACCACCTGGACTACCACGGCTCGATGCAAGCGTACTGGGAGGCCAAGGCGCAGCTGTTTCGCTGGCCCGGCCTGCAGGCCGCCGTGGTGAACCTGGACGATGCGCAAGGCGAGGTCCTGGCGCAGCAGCTGCAGGGCGGCAAGCCCGACCTGTGGACCTGTTCCTGCGTGCAGCCAGCGCGCTTGCAGGCGCAGGAGATCGGCTACAGCGACGAAGGGCTGCGCTTTTTCGTCGCCGAAGGCGGCGAGCGCCACTTGCTGCAGACGCAGTTGATCGGCCAGTACAACGTGTCCAACCTGCTGGGCGTGCTCGGCATCATGCGCGCTCTGGGCGTGCCGCTGGCCCATGCGGTCGGGGCGTGCGGTGACCTGCTGCCGGTGCCCGGCCGCATGGAACGGCTCAACGTGCCCGGACACCCGCTGGTGGCCGTGGACTACGCCCACACGCCCGACGCGCTGGACAAGGGCTTGCAGGCGCTGCGCCCGCTGGCGACCCAGCGCGGCGGCAAGCTGTGGTGCGTGTTCGGCTGCGGCGGCGACCGTGACCCGACCAAGCGCCCGCTGATGGCCGCGGTGGCGGAGAAGAATGCCGACCGGGTCGTGGTGACCAGCGACAACCCGCGCAGCGAAAAGCCCGAGGCGATCATCAGCCAGGTGTTGCTGGGCCTGTCGCACGCCGAGAGCGTGGAAGTGCAGGCCGATCGCGCCCGCGCCATCGCCGAAACGGTCGCCGGCGCCGCCCCGCAGGACGTGATCCTGGTCGCCGGCAAGGGCCACGAGGACTACCAGGAGATCGCGGGCGCCAGGCACCCGTTCTCCGACCAGGCGCATGCATTGGCAGCCATCCAGCAATACGCGAAGCGCACATCTCACCCTCTCCCGCATCCGGGAGAGGGCCGGGGTGAGGGCGAAAGCCAGAAGACATGAGCACCATGTTCCACCTGCAGCAAGCCGCGCCCTGGGTGCGGGGAACGCTGGTCGGCGATGGCAGCACGGCAATCCGGCGCGTGAACACCGACACGCGCACGCTGCAGGCGGGTGACCTGTTCGTCGCCCTGAAAGGCGAACGCTTCGACGCCAACGATTTCATCGCAGACGCGCAGGCCAGGGGCGCAGCCGCCGCGATCGCGCATGTGGGCCGCCTTCCAGCCGGCATGTCGGGGATCGAAGTGGCCGACGGCAAGCTGGCGCTCGGCGCGCTGGCCCGGAACTGGCGCCAGCAGTATTCGCTGCCGCTGATCGCGGTCACGGGCAGCAACGGCAAGACCACGGTGACCCAGATGATCGCGTCCATCCTGCGCGCCTGGCAGCCCGAGGCGTATCTCGCCACGCAAGGCAACCTGAACAACGACATCGGCCTGCCGCTGACGCTGCTGCGCCTGCGCGCCGAGCACAAGGCCGGCGTGATCGAACTGGGAATGAACCATCCCGGCGAGATCGCCTACCTGGCGCAGATCGCGACGCCCACGGTGGCAGTGGTCAACAACGCCCAGCGCGAGCACCAGGAATTCATGGCCACGGTGGAAGCGGTGGCGCGCGAGAACGGCAGCGTGTTCGCGTCCGTCGACCAGGACGGCACCTGCGTGTTTCCGGCCGGCGATGAATTCACGCCGCTGTGGCGGCAGCTGGCCGGGGCCCGCAAGTGCATGACTTACGGCGAGCGCGAGGCGGACGTTTTCCTGGCTGGCGCGCAATGGCAGCAGGGCCACTGGCAAGTGCGGGCGCAGACGCCCGCAGGTGCCATCGGTTTCCAGCTGCATATCGCCGGGCGCCACAACGTGCGCAATGCGCTCGCGGCCGCCGCCTGCGCGATCGCCGCGGGCGCGCCGCTCGAAGCGGTGGCGCGCGGGCTCGAGTCCTTCGAACCGGTCAAGGGCCGCTCGCGTGCGCTCGGCGTGCAGATCGGCCAGCGCACGCTGACGCTGGTGGACGACACCTACAACTCGAACCCGGATTCATCGCGGGCGGCCATC
>JAQGMY010000305.1 GCA_028292105.1 Ramlibacter sp. | reverse complement strand
CGCATGATCTTGCCGCTGCGCGTCTTGGGCAGGTTGTCGCCGAAGCGGATGTCCTTCGGCTTGGCGATCGGGCCGATCTCCTTGGCCACCCAGTTGCGCAGCTCGTTGGCGATCTGCCTGGCCTCTTCGCCGGTGGGGCGCGAGCGCTTCAGCACCACGAACGCACAGATCGCCTCGCCGGTCAGGTCGTCGGGCCGGCCGACCACCGCGGCTTCGGCCACGAGGTCGGTCTTGGAGACCAGCGCCGACTCGATCTCCATCGTGCCCAGGCGATGCCCCGAGACGTTCAGCACGTCGTCGATGCGGCCGGTGATGCGGAAGTAGCCGTTGTCGATGTTGCGCACCGCGCCGTCACCCGCCAGGTAGGTGCGCCCTCCCAGTTCCTCGGGGAAGTAGCTTTTCCTGAAGCGCTCCGGGTCGTTCCAGATGGTGCGGATCATCGAAGGCCACGGCCGCTTGATCACCAGCATGCCGCCCGAGCCATTGGGGACGTCCTTGCCCACTTCGTCGACGATGGCCGCCATGATCCCGGGCAACGGCAGCGTGCAGGAGCCCGGCACCGTCGGCGTTGCCCCGGGCAGCGGCGTGATCACGTGGCCGCCGGTCTCGGTCTGCCAGAAGGTATCGACGACCGGGCAGCGCTCGCCGCCCACATTGCGGTGGTACCACATCCATGCTTCCGGATTGATCGGCTCGCCGACGGTGCCCAGGATGCGCAGCGAAGTGAGGTCCCACCGCTTGGGGTGCACCTTCTCGTCGCCTTCGGCCGCCTTGATCAGCGAGCGGATCGCCGTCGGCGCGGTATAGAACACCGTCACCTTGTGCTTCTCGATCATCTGCCAGAAGCGGCCGGCGTGCGGGAAGGTCGGGATCCCCTCGAAGATCAACTGCGTGGCGCCGGCGGCCAGCGGCCCGTAGGTGACATAGGTGTGGCCGGTGATCCAGCCGATGTCGGCAGTGCACCAGAACACGTCCGACGGCCTGATGTCGAAGGTCCAGTCCATCGTCAGCTTGGCCCACAGCAGGTAGCCGCCGGTGGCGTGCTGCACGCCCTTGGGCCGGCCGGTGGAGCCGGAGGTGTAGAGGATGAACAGCGGGTGCTCGGCGCCCACCGGCACGGGCGCGCACTCGGTGGACTGGCCCTTCAGCGCCTCGTCGAAGCTCTTGTCGCGCCCGGCCACCATCTTGCAGGCGCTGGGCGTGCGCATGTAGACCAGCACGCAGCGGATGGTGTCGCAGCCGCCCATGTCCAGCGCCTCGTCGACGATGGACTTCAGGCCCAGTTCCTTGCCGCCGCGCATCTGGAAGTTGGCGGTGATCACGGCCACCGCGCCGGCGTCGATGATCCTTTCCTGCAGCGACTTGGCGGAGAAGCCGCCGAACACCACGCTGTGCGTGGCGCCGATGCGGGCACAGGCCTGCATCGCCACCACGCCCTCCACGCCCATCGGCATGTAGATGACCACGCGGTCGCCCTTCTGGACCCCCTGCGCCTTGAGCGCGTTGGCGAACTGGCTGACGCGTGCCAGCAGTTCCTTGTACGTGATGGTGCTGACCTGGCCGTCATCGGACTCGAAGATGATCGCCGTCTTGTGCTCCGTCGCCGTGCCGACGTGCTTGTCGAGGCAGTTGGCGCTGGCGTTGAGCTCGCCGTCCTCGAACCACTTGTAGAAAGGCGCCTCGCTCTCGTCGAGCGTGGCGGTGAAGGGCCTGGTCCACGTCAGGTTCTCGCGGGCCAGCCGGGCCCAGAAACCCTCGAAGTCCTGCTCGGCTTCCCGGCACAGGGCCTCGTAGGCAGCCATGCCCGAAATGCGCGCCGCTTTCACCGTCGCTTCGGAGGGCGGGAACACGCGGTTTTCGACGAGGACGGATTCGATGGCGCTCATTTTCTGTCTCCGGATAAGTGGGGCGATCGTGCGCTACTGTCAGCCGACGCACTTACAGGCCACTGACTTGCGCGTTCCTTGCGAATCTACGCCTGCAAAGGGGGAATCTACAATCAGTGGTACCCGGAGAAACCCGCCTCGATGCAAGAACCCAAGCCCAAGATGAAACACAGCTCGCCGCTGCGGCCGCTGCCCAACCTGATCTTCGCCAGCCGCTGGCTGCAGTTGCCGCTGTACCTGGGCCTGATCGCGGCCCAGGCCGTGTACGTGGTGCACTTCCTGCTGGAGCTCTGGTACCTGGTGCTCGCCGCCTTCGGCAGCCAGGACGCGCTGCACCACCTGACCACCAGCATCGGCTACTCGGGCACGCCGGTGACGGCGCTCAATGAAACCATCATCATGCTGGTGGTGCTGGCGCTGATCGACGTGGTGATGATCTCCAACCTGCTGATCATGGTGATCGTGGGCGGCTACGAGACCTTCGTCAGCCGCATGGGCCTGGAAGGCCACCGCGACCAGCCGGAGTGGCTGAGCCACGTGAACGCTTCGGTGCTGAAGGTCAAGCTGGCGACCGCCATCATCGGCATCTCGTCGATCCACCTGCTCAAGACCTTCATCAACGCCGGCAACTACACCGACCGGGTGTTGATCGCACAGACCGCGATCCACATCACCTTCCTGCTGTCCGCCATGGCCATCGCGTACACCGACCGGCTGATGGCGCCCACCCCGCACGGCAACAGCGAAGTGCTCTGAGCTTGCGGCCACGGAGCCACGAAGTGTCGACAATCACATGGCCGGCGTCGACACGCTGCCTATAATTGCCGACATGGCTGCAACGCGAGTTGCAGCCCCGCGCATGTCCAGCATTTCCCCCATCGCCAGCCCCGAAGGCCTGCCGCGCAACATCGCGGAGCAGCTCAAGCAGCTGATCTACGCCGGCGAATTCAAGGCAGGCGACCGCCTGAACGAGGCGGCGCTGGCCAGCCGCATGGGCACCAGCCGCGGGCCGATCCGGGAGGCGATCCGCATCCTCACGGGCACCGGGCTGGTCACGCCGGTGGTGAATCGCGGCGTGTTCGTGCGGCAGGTGTCGGTGCGCGAGCTGCTGGAGATCTACGACCTGCGGGCGCTGGTGTTCGGCTTCGCCACCGAAAGGGCGGCGCAGAACATCACCGACGAACACCGTCGCCGGTTCGAATCCTTGCTCGATGGCATGGACCAGGCCGAGCGCGCCGGCGACAGCAGCGGCTACTACGACCTCAACCTGCAGTTCCACTCGCTGATCCTGACCCTGTCCAACAGCCAGCGGGCGCACCTGCTGTACGACGGCTACGTCAAGGAACTGCACCTGTACCGGCGGCAGAACTTCAACGCCCCGGGCAACATGCGCCGCTCCAACCTGGAACACCGCAAGATCTACGAGGCGATCACGAAGGGCAATGCCATCAAGGCGAAGCAGGTCGCCGAGGAGCACATCCAGGCCGGCCGGCAGAGGCTGCTGGCTTCGACGGACGAGAGATAAGCCTCAGCGGCGCGCCGCCGCCATCCGCGCCGCGATGCGCAAGGCCTGCTCCAGCGCGCCCGTGTCGGCTTTGCCCTGCCCCACGATGTCGTAGGCGGTTCCATGCGCCGGGGTCGTGTACACCGTGCGCAGTCCCGCCGTCACCGTCACGCCCTTGTTGAAGCCCAGGAGCTTGGTCGCGATCTGGCCCTGGTCGTGGTACATCATCACGACGCCGTCGAACTCGCCCCTGAGCGCCTTCAGGAAGATCACGTCCGACGAGATCGGGCCGGTGCAGCCTATGCCCTGTTCGGCCAGCAGCCGCACCGCGGGTGCGATCAGGCGGATCTCCTCGTCGCCGAACAGGCCGCCCTCGCCGCAATGGGGATTGAGCGCGGCCACGCCGATGCGCGGACTGGCGATGCCGCTGGCGCGCAGGCTCTGGTCCGCCAGCCGCACCGCGGCGCCTATGCGCTGCGGCGTGATCATGTCGAGCGCCTGGCGCAAGGCCACGTGCGAGGTGACGCGGAAGGTCGAGAACTGCTCGATCACGTTCATCTCGCCGAAGAATCCCTGGTGCTGGTTGAAGGCCGCGAACATCTGGTGCTCGTCGGGGTACTTCCAGCCCCCCTTGTGCAGCGCTCCCTTGTTCAGCGGCGCGAAGCTGATGCCGTGGATCTGGCCGCCATGCGCCAGCTGGGTCATGTGGTGGAGCGTCTCGCCGGTCAGCCGGCCGGACTCGGCCGACTGCTCGCCGCGCGGCAGCTTGGCCGGGTCGACGTTGCCCAGGTCGATCAGCGGGATCTCTTCGCGCGACCAATCGACCGAGGCGACGTCCGGGTAGGTACGGCAGGCGGGTTGCAGACGGGCGTCCTGGCAACCCAGCAGCCAGACGCGCGAATCGCCGATCACGACGACGCGCGCCACGTCCCTGAGGACGCCGCTGGCCAGCAGCTTGACGCTGATCTCGGGACCGATGCCGGTCATGTCCCCGAGCATCAGCCCCAGGATCGGCAACCCGTCGGCGGTTTTCATCGCGCCAGCATCGCCATCAGCGACGAGATGGCGGGCAGCGACTCCAGTTCGCGCACCGTGGCGATCACGGCCTCCGCCTGCTTCGCCGGGAACTTGGCGAACTCCGCGTTCTCGCGGAATTTGTCGGCGACGTCGTCGTAACTCATGGGCATGGCGGGACTGCCCTTGCCGAAGTCGGCACGGCCGGAGATCTTGCGGCCGCCCTGCAGTTCGATGTCGATCAGAGTCGTCATCTTGTGGTACCCGGCCGCTTCGGCCTCGTCGTCGATCACGAAGTCGATCTTCTCGATCATCTTTTGCACGTCGGGGCGCAGCACCACTTCGTCGGTGAACTCGTTGAGGCCGGCGCGGCCCTGCAGCAGCAGGATCGCCATGCAGAACTCCATCGAGAACTTGGCCTGCAATTCGTTGCGCGGCCGGTGGTGGATCAGCGCGTTGGGCATGTTGTGGTTGGTGCCCACCCGCACCCGGATCACGTCCTTGGCCTTGATGTCGTTCTCGCGCAGCAGCCGCAGCATCTCGGTCATCCCCGGGTGCGTGAGCGAACCGGAGGGATGCGGTTTGATCGAGATGCCCGGCTCGGCGAAGGTCCACGGCGCGCCCAGTTTGCCGGCGATGGCGTTGGCGTCATAGCCGCCGCCGGCGGCACTGAAGAAGCCGCGCGGGGCTTCCAGGATCCTGTCTGTGGCGGTCCAGCCGTACGAGGCGAACTGGGCTGCCGCCACGCCGCTCTCGGACGATCGGCCGGCATGGAAGGGCTTGGTCATGGTGCCGAAGTTCTCGCGCAGGCCCGCCGACTGGCTGCCGGCGATGGACAGCGCCCGCTGCGTGGTCTCCACGTCCAGGCCCATGATCCGCGCGGCCGCCGCCGCGGCCGCGAAGGTGCCGCAAGTGGCGGTGGAATGGAAGCCGGCCTGGTAGTGGCGGGGGTTGATCGCTTCGGAGATCTTGCACTCGACTTCGACGCCGATGTGGTAGGCCAGCATGGCTTGCGCGCCGCTCGCACCCTTGGCTTCGGCCATGGCCAGGGCGGCCGGCAGCGCCGGCGCCGTCGGATGCGTGAGCAGGCCGTACACCCGGTCGGCCGCGACGGCCAGCTGCGTGTCGTCGTAATCGTCCGCATGGATGCCGACACCGTTGGCGAAGGCGGCGAAGCGCGGCGCAACCTTCAGGCCGGTGCCGATCACGGTGGCCGGACCGGCGCCCAGCCCCAGCTCGCCCAGGTGCCTGCGCACCAGCTCGCCGCAATGGCTGGCGCCACCCGAGAGCGCCAGGCCGAGGCCGTCGAGGATGTGCTTCTTGCCCAGCACGACGACTTCCGGCGGCAGGTCCTTCAGCTGCGTGCCCTGGATGAACTCGGCGACATAGCGGGTCAGCTGCTGGTCCGCCGGCTGCGGGGTGGTCTTGCTCACTGGGGTGCTCCTGTTTGGATGGATGTCTGGATGGAGAAGGCGATCACTGCGCCAGGGCGCGGCAGTGTTCCGGGGGCAGGTGCAGCCACACGGCCTGGCCGGCGGGCACGCTGATGCCCGCGGGCGTGACCGCGCGCACGGTCTCGCCGTCGGCGAGGTTCACGAGGTAGTCGCGGTGCGAGCCGAGATAGATCTGGCGGGCGACGGTGCCCTGCACGGTGTTGGTGGCTGCCCCGGGCTTTTCGGCACTGAGGCGGACGTCGTGATGGCGCACCGACACCGGCGTGTCCGCGACGGCGGACCCGAACTCGCCCGAGGCGCAGCGCAGCGCCAGGCCATTGCCGCAGGCGACGGTGTCCTGGCCGTCCCATCGGCCGCGGAAGACGTTGGTGCCGCCGATGAAGCGCGCCACGAACTCGGTGCGCGGACGCTGGTAGATCTCCTCGGGCGAGCCGGCCTGTTCGATCACGCCCTGGTTCATCACGACGATCAGGTCGGCCGTCGTCATGGCCTCGGCCTGGTCGTGCGTGACGTACACCGTGGTGTAGCGGAACTTGTCGTGCAGCCGGCGGATCTCGAAGCGCATTTCCTCGCGCAGGTTGGCGTCGAGGTTGGACAGCGGCTCGTCGAGCAGCAGCGTCTCGGGCTCGACCACCAGCGCGCGCGCCAGCGACACCCGCTGCTGCTGGCCGCCGGACAGTTCACCGGGATAGCGGGTCGCCAGCTGCGACAGCTGGGTGGCCGCAAGGATCGTGTCGGCGCGCTGCTGCAACTCGCCCTTGGGCAGCCCGCGCAGCCTGAGTCCGTAGGCGACGTTGTCGAACACCGTCATGTGCGGCCACAGCGCGTAGCTCTGGAAGATCATCGACATGTTGCGGCGCTCCGGCGCCTCGCTGTCGCCAGGTGCGGAGATGCGCCGGCCACCGACGCGGATCTCGCCCTCGTCGGGTTCGACGAAGCCGGCGATCAGGCGCAGCGTGGTGGTCTTGCCGCAGCCCGAGGGCCCGAGCAGGCAGACCAGTTGCCCCTTCTCCACCGACAGCGACAAGTCCTTGACCACCGCGGCGCCGGCAAAGCGCTTGGTGAGTCCCTTGAGTTCGAGAAAGCCCATGGATGTCGGCCTGGATTCAGATGTGCGCGCGGCTGGCGACGCTGCCCAGGCCCGGCATGCGGTTGGCGACGAAGACGATCGCGAAGGAAACGAGCAGCAAGGTGAGCCCGAGCACGGAGATCGCGCCGAGGTCACCGCTTTCGTTGAGGTCGTAGATGATCACGGACACCAGCTTGGTGTTGGCCGTGGTCAGCAGGATGGTGGCGCTCAGCTCGCGGATGGTGCCGATGAAGACGAAGCACCAGGTGGCGATCACGCTGGTGCGCAGCAGCGGCGCCGTGATCATGCGCAGCGTCCTCAGCCGGCTGGCGCCCAGGATGCGGCTCGCCTCCTCCAGTTCCGGATGGATGCCGTGGAAGGCCGCCGACAGCTGCTGGTAACCCGCCGGCATTTCGATGGTGAGGAAGGCCACCAGCAGGATCCACAGCGTGCCGTACAGCATCAACTGCGGATGCGAGTAGGTCAGGAACAGGCCGACCCCCAGCACGATGCCGGGAATCGCGATGGGCGCGGTCGCCAGCAGGCCGAGCAGCGGCGCCCCGCGCACCGGTGCGCGCGACACCATGTACGCCGCGACCAGCGCCAGCCCCGTGCCTATCGTCGCGGTGGAGAACCCGAGCAGGAAGGTGTTCCACATCGCCAGCCGCGTCGCCGAGAACTCGAAGAAGACGAAGTGGAAGTTGTGCAGCGTCAGCCCCTCGACGCCGTTGCGCGTGAAGGATTGCTTGAGCAGCGCCGCATACGGCAGCAGCACCGTCAGCGACAGCACCACGAACGCGAACAGGACCGCCAGCGGCATGCCCCGGCCGAGACCGGTCACGCGCGGCACGCCGCTCTTGCCGCCCAGCACCGTATAGCCCTTGCGCCCCAGGATCCAGCTCTTGCCCTGCAGCAGCAGCACGGTGATCAGCAGCAGCGGCAGTGCCGCGGCCGCCGCCAGGCCGGGCTTGGGCGGGTACTGGAACAGGCTCCAGATCTTGGTGGTGATCACGTGGAAGCCGGCCGGCAGCGCCAGGATCGCGGGCGAGCCGAACATCGTCAGCGCCTGCAGGATGGCGATCAGCGAGCCCGCCAGCATCGCCGGCAGCACCAGCGGGATGGTGATCTTGCGCAGCGTGGTGAACGAGCTCGCACCCAGCATCGACGACGCGTCCTCCAGGTCCGAAGGCACACGGTCGAGGCCGTTGGCGACCAGCGTGAAGACGTAGGGAAAGGTGTAGCAGGCGATGGCGAACACCAGCCCGCCGAAGCTGTAGATGTTGACCAGCGGCGCGTCGTAAGGCTGGCCGCCGGCGAGCGAGCGCCAGGCGACGTTGATCAAGCCGCTGTTGGGCGCGGCCAGGATCTCCCACGCGATCGCGCCCAGGAAGGGCGGCGTGACGAAGGATGCCGTGACCAGTGCCCGCACCAGGCGGCGGCCCGGCAGATCGGTGCGCGACACCAGCCAGGCGAGCGGCGTCGCGATCACGCAAGACAGGGCACCTACGGCCAGGGCCATGCCGATCGCCAGCACGAAGGGCCGGCGCATGGTGGCGTCGTTCACCAGCGCGGCGAAGTTCGCCAGCGTGAAGTTGCCCTGCTTGTCGACCACGCTGTAGTAGGCCAGCCAGGCCAGGGGCAGCACCACCAGCACGGCCAGCACCACAGCCAGCGCGAAGAACGCCGGCCGGGTGAGGTCGAAACGGAAGGGAGCCCTGGCCAGCGGGGCCGCGGCCGGGAGCGCGACGGTCATCGGTGTCGTGCGCTCAGGTGCCGAAATACTCTTCGTACTTCTTCTTGATGGTCTCGACCTGCCCTTCGAGCGCGACCGGGTCGGAATTGAGGATCTTGATCTGCTTGAGCGGCGTGCGGCCGGCCTTCTCCTTCACCTCCGGGTGGAAGGAGCGCAGGCCACCGACGTCGCTGTTGGCCTGCTGCGCGTCACGGCTGAACATGTAGTGATAGAACAGCCTGGCCGCGTTCGGATTGGGCGCGTTCTTCAGGATGGCCGCGTTGCCGACGACCAGGGGAGTGCCCTCCGTCGCATACACCGGCTCGATCGGCACGCCGCTTTCCTTGAGCAGGAACACGTTGTACTCGTTGCCGTCGGCCATGACCGGCCGTTCGCCCTGCGCCAGCTTCTTGGGCGGCTCGGTGGACGACTGCACCTGCATCACCTTCTGCTTGCCCAGCTTCTCGAAGTAGGGCCAGCCGAGGCTCTGGCTCAGGGCCTGCGTGCCGGTCATGATGGTGCCGCTGTAGCCGGGGTGGGCCTTCACCATCTTGCCGGCCCACTTCGCATCCAGCAGGTCGGCGTGGCTCTTGGGAGCCTGCTCCCTGGGCACGAGCTTGGTGTTGTACGCGATGACCGACAGGTGCGCGCGGTAGGCGGCGTACTGGCCGTCCGGGTCCTTGTATTCCTTGGGCCAGAACTTCGCCACGTCGGCGGGCACGGCCGGTTGCAGCCAGCCCTGGCGCTTGAAGTGGATGAAGTGCACGGCGTCCGAAGTCTCGATCACGTCCACCGTGTAGATCTTGCTGCCGTATTCCTGGTTGATGCGCTGGAACAGGCGCTCGGCGCCGGAGCGTTCCACCTGCACCTTGATGCCCGGGTACTTCGCTTCGAACGAGCGCGCCAGTTTCTCGGCCACGGCGACGTCGGTGGCGGAGTACCAGACGACCTTGCCCTCCTTGGTGGCCGCGGCGACGAGCTGCGGCGTGGCGTCGTAAGGTGCGGGAGCCTGCGAATGCGCCGCCCCTGCTGCGAGGGCCGCTGCAATCGCCATCGCGGCGATGACTGGCTTGAACGACATGCTGTCTCCTTGCTCGCGACTTCGACCGAGCCGCTGCAGGCATCTTGGAGACGGATCCGCCAAGTGTCAACAGTTCAGACCATAACGTCGACAGTAGCGGGAAAGTGCTAGGCGGGCATGGTGCGCAAGCGAGCTTGCACACCCTACGAGAGAACCGCCGATCCCGTACGGTGTGCGGAGAGAACCGCCGTCGCGTAGGGTGTGCAAGCTTGCTTGCGCACCCTCCCCCTTCCCGCGCAGCGACTAGACCATCTTCTCCGGCCGCACCCACTGGTCGAACTGCTCGCCCGTCAGGTGGCCCGACGCGATGGCCGCCTCGCGCAGGCTCGTGCCTTCCTTGTGCGCCTTCTTGGCGATGGACGCAGCCTTGTCGTAGCCGATGTGCGGATTCAAGGCCGTCACCAGCATCAGCGAGCGGTCCACCAGCTCGGCGATGCGTTCCCGGTTCGGCTCGATGCCGACCGCGCAGTGATCGTTGAAGCTGCGCATGCCGTCGGCGAGCAGCCGCACGCTCTGCATGAAGTTGTGCGCGATCATCGGCCGGAACACGTTGAGCTCGAAGTTGCCGGAGGCACCGCCGAAGTTGATGGCGACATCGTTGCCGAACACCTGGCAGCACAGCATCGTCATCGCCTCGCTCTGCGTGGGGTTCACCTTGCCGGGCATGATCGACGAGCCCGGCTCGTTCTCCGGGATGCTGATCTCGCCGATGCCGCTGCGCGGGCCGCTGGCCAGCCAGCGGATGTCGTTGGCGATCTTCATCATGCTGGCCGCCAGCGTCTTGAGCGCACCGTGCGCGTGGACCAGCGCGTCGCACGAGGCCATCGCCTCGAACTTGTTCGGCGCGGTGACGAAAGGCAGGCCGGTCAGTCGGGAGAGTTCCGCCGCGACGTTCTCGGCATAACCGGGAGGCGCGTTCAGCCCCGTGCCGACCGCCGTTCCGCCGAGCGCGAGCTCGCACAGGTGGGGCAGCGCCCCGTGGATGTGGCGGTCGCCCTGCTCCAGCTGCGCCACGTAGCCGGAGAACTCCTGTCCCAGCGTCAGCGGCGTGGCGTCCTGCAGGTGGGTGCGGCCGATCTTGACGATGTCCTTGAACGCATGCGCCTTGGCATTGAGCGTATTGCGCAGCTTCATCACCGCCGGCGTGAGCTTGCGCATCAGCCCTTCCACCGCGGCGACGTGCATCGCGGTCGGGAACACGTCGTTGGACGACTGGCTCTTGTTCACGTCGTCGTTCGGGTGCACCAGCCGG
>JAQGMY010000264.1 GCA_028292105.1 Ramlibacter sp. | reverse complement strand
TGCAAGGGGGCGCCTGCGTCGTTGCGAAAGCGGGTCAAGCCGCCCGGGCTTGACCCGCTTGCGCGCCTGGCATCCACCCCCTTGCAGGCCCAACGCAGGCCCGTCTCTCTGCCGCCCAGGCTCCTAGAGCAGCGTCTTGAGCGCGACGGCCGGATCCGCCACCTGCTGCGGCGTCGGCGAGGCGCCCTTCTCCAGCAGCCGGCGGGCCATCATGTGGTCGATCGGCGCATTGGCGGATTCGACCGCCACCAGCAACTCGCCGTCGTAGTGGAAGAAGCTCATGCCGTTGGCTGCGGCCGGTCCCGGGCGCGCGACGGCCTGCAGGCCCGGTCGCCACAGGCCCACCATCTGCAGCCGCAGCCCGCCCTGGTCGGACCAGAACCAGGGCGTCGGATGGTAGGCCGCCGGTTTGCCCAGCAGCGTGGCGGCGGCAACCTTGGCCTGGTCGTTCGCGTTCTGCACCGATTCCAGCCGCACGCGCTGGCCGCGGTAGTCGAAGCAACTGCAATCACCGACCGCCAGGATCGCCGGGTCGGAGCTGCGCATCACTTCGTCGACCACGATGCCGTTGGCCACCTCGAGGCCGGCCTCCTGCGCCAGGCTGACTTCCGGAACGGCGCCTATGCCGACCAGCAGCTCGAACACGTGCTCTTGCACTCCGTCGACCTCCAGGGCAAGCACGCGGCCGCCTTCGATGCGGGCAGCCCCGATCCGCACGCCGAAGCGCACTTCGGTCCCCATCTGCTGGTGGTGGGCCAGGATGATCGCGGACAGCTCCGGCGACGCCGAGCGTGACAACAAGCGTGATGCCGCCTCCAGCACCTGCACCTCGAAGCCCAGGTGGCGCGCGGTGGCCGCGACCTCCAGGCCGATGAAGCCGCCACCGACCACGGTGAGGCGTCCGCCGCCTTCGGCCCGCAGCCGCGCCCGCATCGCTTCGGCATCGGCGACGTTGCGCAGCGACATGACGTTCGCCAGCGGGCCCTCCAGTTGCGGCAGGGTGCGCGCGCGGGTGCCGGTGGCCAGCACCAGCGACTCGTATTCGATCTCGGTGCCCGAGGCGAGCCGCACCTTGCGGGCACTGCGGTCGATGTGCGTGGCGCGGTCGCCCAGGTGGACCTGGATGCCTTGCGTGATGTACCAGGGCGCATCGCGGTGCAGCTGCAAGGCCTCGGCCGGATTCTTGAGGTAGCTCTTGGACAGCGGGGGCCGCTGGTAGGGATGCGTCGCCTCTTCGCAGACCACGTGCACCCGTGCCCCGGCGCCGCCTTCCGCCAGCGCATTGCATAACTGGGCAGCCGCGTGGCCGCCCCCGACGATGACGATGTTTCTGTTCATTCTTCCGTGCTCTTCCTGCGCCTGCGCGCCGCATGAGGATAGTGCAAGGACAGGTACCTGGCCGTCGCGGCTTCGACCGCCGGCAGGTTGTCGTGCAGGCGGCGCAGCAGCGACACGAGCGTGGCGCGTTCTTGCGGCGACAGCACCGACAGCAAGGCCCGCTCGCGTTCCAGCGCGATCGCCAGGATGCGGTCGTGGGTCTCGCGACCCTGCGGGGTGATCGATGCGACCCGCAGCCGGCCGTCCTGCGCATCGAGGGCGATCGTGATCAGCCCGCGCGCCTGCATGCTCTTGAAGGCGCGGCTGACCGAGGCCTTGTCCATGCCGATCACCTTGCAGATGCGCTGCGCGGACATCGACGGCTCGATGGCCAGCAGCACCAGCAGGCGCCAGGTTTCGATGCCGACGTCGAAGGCCGCGAGGTAGGCCTGCGAGGCGCCGCTGGACAGCTTGTTGGCGATCCAGGTGAAGTACGCGGGCGCGTACTGCTGCAGGTCGACCACCGTCGGCGGCCCCGTGCGCGGTGCAGCCTTGCGGGCCGGCGCCAGGGCGGAGGCTGGTGACTTGGTGCTGGCGGCGCGCGGCATGGCGGGCAGCGGCACTATTGCTGGCTCTCGGGCAGCCGCACCGTGATGCCGTCGAGCCCCGCGGACAGCTTGATCTGGCAGCTGAGGCGGCTGTTGGGCCGGCGTTCGGACGCGGTGCACTCCAGCATTTCCAGCTCGGTCTCGAGCGGCGCCGGCAGCCTGGCGAGCCAGGGCTCTTCCACGTACACGTGGCAAGTGGCGCACATCGCGGAGCCTCCGCATTCGCCGACGATGCCTTGCACGCCGGCGCCCACGGCAGTTTCCATCAGGCTCTTGCCTTCGGCGGCTTGCAATCGGACTTCGGCCCCATCGGGCTGGATCAGGTGGACGACAGGCATGGGACTTCAGGCAGTGACGAGGCGCAGCGGCAGGTTCGACAAGGCCCGCAGCGTGTTGTTGAGGCGCCGGGTCGGCGGGCCGGCAAGTTCGATGGTCTTCACGCGCTTGGCCAGTGCGGTCAGGATCAATTCTCCCTCCAGCCGGGCGACCACCTGGCCGACGCAGCCGTGGATGCCCGAGCCGAAGGCCATGTGCCCGGTCGGGCGGCGCGTGATGTCGAAGCGGTCCGGGTCCGGCCACTGGCGCGCGTCGCGGTTGGCGGCGGCGAGGAAGGTCAGCACCTTGTGGCCCTCGGCGATCTTCACACCCGCCAGCTCGACGTCGCGCGCGGTCGTGCGGAAAAATGTCTGCACCGCGGATTCGTAGCGCAACGCTTCCTCGAAGGCGGGCCGGGCCAGCGTTGGATCGGCGCGCAGCTTCTCGTACTGGTCGGGATTCTGCGCCAGGCACAGCAGCGCGTTGCCGATGCCGTTGACGGTGGTGTCCACGCCCGCCGACAGGAAGGAGCGCACCAGCATGGGCGCCTCCTCCTGCGTGATCTCGCCGCGGTCCGCCGCCTGGAAGATCATGTCGCCGAAGCCACCGGGCCGCAGGTGCTCGCGGCTGCAGTGCTCCATGATCCATTGCGTCACCGGCTGCACCAGCTCCGCCGATTTCCTCAGCAGCTCGTTGCGCGGGCCGAAGGAGTTGAAGACCATGTTGCCGTACAACAGCAGGTTCTTTCGCCCTTCGGCCTCCAGGCCCACCGCGTCGGGGAACACCTTCAACGGGTAGACCTCGGACAGCTCCGTCACGCCATCGACCTGGCCGTCCTCGGCCGCCTTGGCGACGAAGCGATCGAGCAGCTGCTCGGCCTCCTGCTGGAACGCCTCGCGGATCTGCATCACCGTCTTGGGCGACAGGATGCGCGCCAGGATCGCGCGCGCTTTCGTGTGGCTGGGCGGATCGGCTTCCAGGATCAGGCTCTTGGGACGAAACGGCGCTTCCTTGTTGAAGTTCGCCAGGCCGACACCGGCCGAGGAGATGTAGTTCTCGTGGTCGTTCAGCACGGCGCGCACTTCCGCGTGGCGCGCGGTGGCGTAGATGCCGTACTTGGTCAGCCAGATCACGGGGCCGGCTTCGCGCATGCGCTCATGGTCGGCGTACGGGTCGGTCAGGAAGGCGTCGCTGAAGGGATCGATGTCGACCGCCGGCACGCCGGCAGGGATGGTGTTGTCGTTCATGTCTTTGCTCCTGTCTTGCTGTCTTCATGCATGCGCCTGGCCCGCCACGCCGACGTAGCGTTCCAGCAGGTCCGGCCGCTGCGCGAGCTCGCTGCTGCGTCCCGCGTGCACCATTTGCCCGCGCTCGAGCACCACCGCTTCCTCGGAGAAGCGCAGCGCGTCGCCCACCTTCTGCTCCACCAGCAGCACCGCCACGCCGGTGGCGCGCGCCAGCTGGTCGAAGGTGCGCATCAATTCCTGGCAGATGATGGGTGCCAGCCCTTCGAGCGGCTCGTCGAGCAGCAGCACCCGCGGTTGCCCGAGCAGCGTGCGGGCGACGGTCAGCATCTGCTGCTCGCCGCCGGAGAGCTGGCCGCCGCCGTTGTGGCGTCGCTGCGCCAGCCGGGGGAACAACTCGTAGGCTTCGCCGATGGCGCTGCGGGGACGGCCCTTCAGGCCGGTGAGCAGGTTCTCCTCGACGCTGAGCGACGGGAAGATGTCGCGCGTTTGCGGCACGTAGCCCAGCCCGGCCAAGGCGCGCTGGCGCGGCGACAGGTGCGTGATGTCTTCGCCGAACAGGCGGATGCACCCTTCGTGCACGTCGGCCAGTCCCATCGCCGCCTTCAGCAGCGTCGTCTTGCCCACGCCGTTGCGGCCGATCAGCGCCAGTCGGCCGCCGGCGGCGAGCGACAGGTCCACGCCGTGCAGGATGGTGGTCGGACCGAAGCCCGCCGTCACCCGCTCCACCTGCAATGCAGCGGCCTCGCTCATGCGGCCTCCGCACCGAGATAGGCGCTCAGCACCGCCGGGTGGCGGCGGATCTCCTGCGGTGAGCCTTGCGCCAGCACGGCACCCTCGGCGAGCACCAGGATGCGGTCGGCGAAGCTGAAGATCAGGTCCATGTCGTGCTCGATCATCAGGATCGCCAGGCTGCCCGGCAAGCCGGCCAGGGCCTGCAGCACGACTTCGCGTTCGCCGCCGGGAACGCCCGCCATCGGCTCGTCGAGCAGCAGCACCTTGGGCTGCAAGGCCATGGCGATGGCGATCTCCACCAGGCGCTGCTGGCCGTACGCCAGGTCGACCGGGCGGCGCTGCGCGAGGTCGCCGATGCGCAAGGCCTGCAGGATCTGCAGCGCTTGCGCGTGCACCGCCTCGTAACTTGCAAACGACCGCCACTGGTGGCGCACGCTGCCTTCACGCTCGTGGATGGCGAGCTCCACCTGCTGCTGCACCGGCAGCGTCGGCGCCAGCTGGGTGATCTGGAAGGTACGCACCAGTCCGCGCTTGACGCGCTGCCACTGCGGCAGCGACGTGACATCCTGCCCCCCCAGGAGAACCCGGCCCGAGCTGGGCGCGACCAGGCCGGTCATCAGGTTCACCAGTGTCGTCTTGCCGGCGCCGTTCGGACCGATCAGGCCGACCCGGTCGCCGCTGCGCAGCGCGAACGACACATCGCGCGTGACCTGCAGGCCGCCGTACGCCTTGTTCAGGTCCTGCACTTCGAGCAGCGGCGCGCCCGGCGTCATGTGGCCTCCCCGGCGGCGGCTTGCGCGATCGAAGAATGACGCGCCCCGAAGCGCTTGCGCAGCGCCGCCATCCAGGCTTCGCGCGGCACCAGCACCAGGAACACCAGCATGCCGCCAATGATGAACAGCCAGTGGTACGGATTGATCTGGGCAGCGACGTGGTGCACGGTCATGAAGATCGCCGTTCCGGCGATGGCGCCGTACAGGCTGCCCGCGCCGCCCAGCACCAGCATCACCAGCGCTTCGGCCGACAAGGAAAACCCCAGCGTGTCGAGACCGACGATCTGGTTGACCTGCGCCGACAAGGCGCCGGCGATGCCCGCGAACACGCCCGACCAGACATAGAGCTTCAGGAGATTGCCGCGGATCGCCGTGCCCATGGCGGCCATGCGGATGCGGTTCTGGTGAATGCCGACGCAAGCCAGGCCGAAGGGAGACCCCATCAAGCGGCGCATGGCCCACAGGCACAGCAGCATCAGCACCGCGCAATAGAGGAAGGCGACGCGCCCTTGCAGGTCGAACCGCGCGATGCCCAGGATCTTGCCGATGGTGAAGCCGGACAGGCCGTCGTCGCCACCGGTCCAGGTCCGCAGCTTGCTCGCCGCGTTCTGCAGCAGCTGGCTGACCGCGATGGTGAGCATCAGGAAGGTCAGGCCCTCGTGCCGCAGCAGGAAGAGGCCCGAGAGGGCGGCCAGCAAGGCGCCGGCGGCGGCACCGATGGCGAGTCCTGCCAGCGGGTTCTGCGTCAGGTGCGTGGCGGCGATGCCGGCCGCATAGGCGCCGGCGCCGAACAGCGCCGAGTGGCCGAGCGTCGCCAGCCCGCCATAGCCGACCACCAGGTCCAGCGACATCACGAAGATGGCCATGGCCGCGATGCGCGCGGCCAGCGGCAGATGGTCCGGGAAGAAGAAGTAGACGACCGCCGCCAGCACGATCATGGCCGCATAGGGCCAGCCGCGCTGCAGCACGCTGTCCTTGCGCACCTCAGGCCCTCCGCGCCGACAGGATGCCCGCCGGCCGCCACGACAGCACCAGCACGACGGCGGCGAAGAAGAACATGCTGCCCCAGTCGGACGCCAGGTACTTGCTCGCTGTTTCCACCATGCCGAGGGCGACGGCGGCCACCGCCGATCCCGCGATGCTGCCCATGCCGCCGACGGCGACCACCACCAGCACCAGCACCAGGTACTTGATCGGGTAGTAGGGCTCCAGCGGCATCAGCTCGGCGCCCAGCACCCCACCGAGCGCCGCGAGTGCCGCGCCCGCGGCAAAGGTGAGCGCGTAGACGAACTGCACCGGGATGCCCAGCGATTCGGCCGCGGCCGTGTTGTCGACCGTGGCGCGCAGCCACACGCCGAATCGCGAGGACCTGGTGACCCACATGAAGCCGGCGAGCACCACGAGGCCGACCGCTATCACCAGCAGCCGCTGCGCCGGCAAGGTCCGGATGCCGAGGTCCACCGGCATGGCCAGCCACGCCGGCAGCGGCAGCACCTGCACCTCGGGGCCGAACAGCAGGTTGGCGGTGGCCACGAACAGGAAAGTCAGCCCGATCGTGAACAGCACCTGCTGCAGCTCGCTGCGGCGATACAGACGCCGCAACACCAGCACCTCGAGCAGCGCGCCGATCAGCCCGGTGGCCAGCAGCGCCGCCAGCACGCCCGGCACGTAGGGCCAGCCCTGCACGCGCACCAGCCAGGCGGCGAAGTAGCCACCCATCATCGCGAAAGCCCCGTGCGCCAGGTTGACGAAGCGCATGAGCCCCAGCGTGACCGTCAGGCCGACCGAGATGATGAACAGCACCATCCCGTAGGCCGTGCCGTCGATCAGGATGTTGGCAAGGAGGCTCATGCGCGCGCGCTGCCAGCGGCCGCCTTACTTGACCAGCCCGTGGTCGCCGTGGGGGCCGAAGTTCTGCGTCTCCTTGTTCACCAGCAGGCCGCCCGGGCCCTTGACCACTTCGCGCAGGTAGACGTTCTGCACGATGTGGCGGCTGTTCGGGTCGATCGACACCGGGCCGCGCGGGCTTTCCCACTTGAGCGTCTTGGCCGCGGCGATCGCCTTGTCGCCGTCGCGCTTGCCCCCAGTGGCTTCGATCATCTTGTGGATCACGTACATGCCGTCCCAGGCGCCGACCGAGGCGTAGTTCGCCACCACGTCCTTGTTCTGCTTGGCCAGCGCGGCGACGAAGCTCTTGTTGGCGGGCGAGTCGTGCGCACCGGAATAGTGGAACGCGGTGTTCAGGCCGACGGCGCTGTCACCGAACTTCTGCAGGTCGAACTCGTCGGTCTCCGCCGTGCCCAGGAACTGGATGCCGGCTTCGCGCAGGCCGTTCTGGGTGTAGGCCTTGACGAAGCCGAGGTTGGGCGGGCCACCCGGCAGGAACACGTACACCGCCTGGGCGCCGCTGGCCTTGATGCGCTGCGCGAAAGGCGCGAAGTCGGTGGTCGCGAGCGGCATGCGGATGCTCTCCACCACCTGCCCGCCCTGCTTGGTGAACTGCGCCTTGAACGCCGTCTCGGCGTCGACGCCGGGCGCGTAGTCCATGACGGCGGTCACGACTTTCTTGAGACCTTTCCTGGCCGCGTATTCGGCGACCGGCACCGTCACCTGCCACAGCGTGTAGCTGGTGCGCAGGTAGTAGTCGGACTTGGTCGTGATGTCCGAAGTGGCGGCGTTGAAGATCACCATCGGCGTCTTCGACTCGGTGATGATGGGCGCCACGGCATACGCGTTGGGCGAGAACACGATGCCGCCGATGTAGTCGACCTTGTCCTTCACCACCAGCTCCTGCGCCAGCGTGCGGGTGTTGGCCGGATTGGGGCCGCCCTCGTCGCGATAGACGAATTCGACGGTTTGCCCGGCCAGCTTGCCGCCCTGGTTGGCCACGTAAGCCTCCACGCCGGCCTTCATCAAGGCACCGTAGTGCGCGAAGGGGCCCGAGAACGGCGCGATGATGCCGACCTTGACCTGGGCCAGGGCGCCGCCGGCGGCGGCGAGGCCGAGTGCGAGCACCAGGGCGTGGCGCAGAACTTTCATGCTTGTCTCCTTTGATTTGCGATGCGAGCCGCCCCGATCTTCGGCCAGATGGTTGACGTATCAACTAGAGCTAACCCCAACCGTCGGCGGACCGGCCCGCCGCTGCAAATCAGGCGCAGAGAGTTTTCGCGTGGTGGGCGATGTGGTCGGCCACCACGCTGGCGATGAAGAAATAGCCGTGGTCGTAGCCTTCGTGCCGCCGCAGTAGCAACGGCTGCCCCGCGACCGCGCAGGCTGCTTCGAGCAGTTCCGGGCGTAGCTGGAGCTGCAGGAACTGGTCGGCCGTGCCCTGGTCGACGAGGAGCTGCGGCGCGCGGGCGCCGCTCGCGATCAGGCGCACCGCATCGTGTTCGGCCCAGCGGGCCGGGTCCGCGCCGAGGTAGCCGGTGAAAGCCTTCTCGCCCCAGGGCACTTCGCCCGGTGCGCAGATGGGCGCCAGCGCCGAGACGCTGTCATACAGTTCGGGATGGCGCAGCGCCAGTGTCAAGGCGCCGTGGCCTCCCATCGAGTGGCCGAAGATGCCGGATTTCCCCGGCTTCGCGTTGAAGTTCTGGGCCACGACCCGCGGCAGTTCCTGCGTGACGTAGCTCTCCATGCGCCAATGGCGCGCGTACGGCTCCTCGGTGGCATCGAGATAGAAGCCCGCGCCGGTGCCGAAGTCCCAGTCCTTGTCCGCCTGCGCCACGCCGGTGTTGCGCGGGCTGGTGTCCGGCGTCACCAGCATCAGCCCGTGCCGCGCGGCGAACTGCTGCGCCCCGGCCTTGATGGCGAAGGTCTGCTCGTTGCAGGTCAGGCCCGCCAGGTAGACCAGCACCGGCACCGGTGCGCGGGCGGCCTGCGGCGGCCGGTACACGCCAAAGCGCATCGGCAAGCCGATGACGTCCGAGGCGTGTTCGTAGAAGCCCTGGACGCCGCCGAAGCAGGCGTGCTCTTCGAGCACGGTGAGGGCTTGCACCTCAGTACACCACCACCGAGCGGATCGACTCGCCGGCCTTCATCAGCTCGAAGCCCTTGTTGATGTCTTCCAGCTTCAGCGTGTGCGTGATCAGGTCGTCGATGTTCAGCTTGCCTTCCATGTACCAGTCGACGATCTTCGGCACGTCGGTGCGGCCGCGCGCGCCGCCGAAGGCCGAACCCTTCCACTGGCGGCCGGTGACCAGCTGGAACGGGCGCGTGCTGATCTCGGCGCCGGCTTCCGCCACGCCGATGATGATGCTCTGGCCCCAACCCTTGTGGGCACATTCCAGCGCCTGGCGCATCGTCGTGGTGTTGCCGATGCACTCGAAGCTGTAGTCGGCGCCGCCATCGGTCAGCTGCACGATCGCATCGACCACGTTCGGGTGTTCCTTCGGATTGATGAAGTGCGTCATGCCGAACTGGCGGGCCATGGCTTCGCGCTTCGGGTTCAGGTCGACACCGATGATCTTGTCGGCCCCCACCATCTTCGCGCCCTGGATCACGTTCAGCCCGATGCCGCCGAGGCCGAACACCACGACGTTGGCACCGGCTTCGACCTTGGCCGTGTAGATCACCGCGCCCACGCCCGTGGTCACGCCGCAGCCGATGTAGCAGACCTTGTCGAATGGCGCGTCGGGGCGGATCTTCGCCAGCGCGATCTCCGGCGCCACGATATGGTTGGCGAAGGTCGAGGTGCCCATGTAGTGCAGGATCG
>JAQGMY010000261.1 GCA_028292105.1 Ramlibacter sp. | reverse complement strand
TCGACCCTGTTGCCCAACTTCACGAGCCTGCTGCCCTCCTGGTGGGGCCTGTATGGCTGGTTCTTCGGCGTCGCCATCGGCGGCATCAGCTACTGGGCCTTGCGCATGCTGCCGGAAGTGGATGCACTGGACGCGGACGCGAAGCGGGCCTGACGCCTGGCCGCGCGCGACCGCGCCACGCCGCGGCGGTGCTTTAGCCCCGCGCGAACGACCGGCTGATCACGTCGGCCAGCTTGTCCATGTCGATCGGCTTGACCAGGTGGTGGTCGAAGCCGGCGTCGCGCGAGCGGCGCAGGTCCTCCGGCTGGCCCCAGCCGGTGATGGCCACGACCGTGCGCGTGTTGCCACCGGGTTGCACCCGGATGTGGCGGCAGGCATCGTAGCCATTGAGCTGCGGCATCCCGATGTCCAGCAGCACCAGCTGCGGATTGAAGGACGCCGCGGCATCCACCGCCGCCTGGCCGTCATGCACCCGGTGCACCTCGTGACCCAGCACCTCCAGCAGGGTGCACAGGGTGTCGGCGGCGTCCCGGTTGTCATCGGCCACGAGGATGCGCAGTTCGCAGCCCGCCGACGCGAGCGAACTGGCCGGCCGCTCGGTGGGCGCGGCCTGCTGCACCTCGGCGATCGGCAGGCAGACCTCGAACTCGCTGCCGCGGCCGGGCCCCTCGCTGCGCGCCACGATCTTGCCGTCGTGCATCTGGATCAGCCGCTGCGTCAGTGACAGGCCGATGCCCAGGCCGCCGCGCGAGCGCGCCAGCGCCGCCTCTTCCTGCGAGAACATCTCGAAGATGCTCTCCAGCCGGTGCGCCGGGATGCCGATGCCGCTGTCCTTGATGGTCACGAGCACCCTGTCGGCATCGACGTGCACGCCGATGCTGATCTCGCCGCCGCGGTCCATGTACTTGGCCGCGTTGTTCAGCAGATTCATGAACACCTGCGCCAACCGTGCCTGGTCGGCATCCACCAGCACCGGCTGCACCGGAGGCGTGTAGACGATCCGGTGGTCCTGTTCCCTGATCAGGGGCTGCGCGGTCTCCAGGGCGTCGGCGAGCACGGCGGTGAGGTCGATCACGGCCCGCCGCAGCTGGATGCGCCCCTGGTTGATGCGGCTGACGTCCATCAGGTCATCGATCATCCGGCTCATCGCCGCCACCTGCCGCTCCACCAGTTCCGCCGCCCACTCCACCTTGTCGGACGGCAGGTTCTTCATCCGCAGGATCTGCGCGGCGTTGCGCACCGGGGCCAGCGGATTGCGCAGTTCGTGCGCCAGCGTGGCCAGGAATTCGTCCTTGCGGCGATTGGCCTCCATCAGCCGGGATTCGCTGATCTGCAGTTCGGTCGTGCGCTCGGTCACGCGGCGATCGAGGCTTTCGTTCACCTCGTTGAGCCGCGCTTCGGCCCGGCGCCGCTCGGCCACTTCGGCCACCAGCAGCTGGTTGGCCCGCTCGAGTTCGCGACCCTTCTTGTACAGGTCGGCGAACATCGCCACCTTGGACTTCAGGATCGCCGGGTTCACCGGCTTGTGCAGGTAGTCCACCGCACCGGTGCCGTAGCCCTCGAGGATGTGCTGGTCCTCGTTGTAGTAGGCGGTGAGGAAGATGATCGGGATGCGCGCGGTCTTCTTGCGCTCCTTGATCATCTGCGCCAGCTCGAAGCCCGTCATGCCCGGCATGCGCACGTCGAGCACCAGCACGGCGAAGTCTTCGGCCATCAGCGCGAGCAAGGCCTCGTCGCCCGAATTCGCCCGCACCAGCCGGTACTCCGGGTCGTCGAGCACGCTTTCCAGCACCGCCAGGTTGCGCGGCTCGTCGTCGACGATCAGGATGTTGACGGGGGCGGCCATACCGGCCCCGACGCCATCGGCGGCGCCCGGGCGGATGACGCCGAACTGCATGCTGCCGCCGGAGCCGGCGGCAAGAGTCAACGGAACAGCCATACGCGCATCAACGACAGCAGCTGGTCTGTGTTCACTGGTTTGGAAATGTAGTCACTGGCGCCGGCTTCCAGGCACTTTTCCCGGTCGCCCTTCATCGCCTTGGCGGTGAGGGCAAGGATCGGCAGGGTGCGGAATTCAGGCTCCTTGCGGATTTCCCGCATCGTCTCATACCCGTCCATCTCCGGCATCATGATGTCCATCAGGACCATCGCCAGGTCGGGCGTGCTCTTGATGATCTCGATGGCGTGGCGGCCGTTGGTGGCGCTCAGCACGTCCACCTCGTGGTTCTCCAGCACCGAGGTGAGCGCGAAGATGTTGCGCGCATCGTCGTCGACCACCAGCACGCGGCGGCCCTGCAGCACTTCCGGCGAATGGTGCAGCCGCTCCAGCATGGCCTGCTTTTCCGTCGGCAGCTCCGTCACCACGCGGTGCAGGAACAGTGCGGTCTCGTCGAGCAGGCGCTCGGGCGAACGCACGTCCTTCAGCACGATGCTCTTGGCCATGGTGCTCAGGCGGTTCTCCTCGTCGCGGCTCAGGTCCTTGCCGGTGAACACGACCACCGGAACGGCGACCAGCTCGGGCTCGTTCTGCACGCGCTCGAGCAGCTCGAAGCCAGTCATGTCGGGCAGCCGCAGGTCCAGCACCACGCAGTCGAAGGGCTCGGTGCGCAGGAGGTGCAAGGCCTCGTCGCCGCGGCCCGCGGTGACGATCTCGATGTCCTCGTAGCCCAGCAGGTCGACCAC
>JAQGMY010000248.1 GCA_028292105.1 Ramlibacter sp. | reverse complement strand
GTGGACGGCCACACCTACGCCACCGACACGCACCTGAACTACACGCTGTTCCATCCGGTGGGCGTCTGCGCGCTGATCTCGCCCTGGAACGTGCCGTTCATGACCGCCACCTGGAAGACTGCGCCCTGCATCGCGTTCGGCAACACCGCTGTGCTCAAGATGAGCGAGCTGTCGCCGATGACCGCGGCGCGGCTGGGCGAACTTGCGATGGAGGCCGGCATCCCGGCCGGCGTGCTGAACATCGTGCACGGCTACGGCAAGCAGGCCGGCGAACCGCTGGTGCGCCACCCCGACGTGCGCGCCATCTCGTTCACCGGCTCCACCGCCACCGGCAACCGCATCGTCAAGGAAGCGGGCCTCAAGAAATTCAGCATGGAGCTGGGCGGCAAGTCGCCCTTCATCGTGTTCGACGACGCCGACATGGCGCGCGCGCTGGACGCCGCGGTGTTCATGATCTTCTCCAACAACGGCGAGCGCTGCACCGCCGGCAGCCGCATCCTGGTGCAGAAGTCCGTCTACGCCGACTTCGTGCGCAAGTTCGTCGAGCGCGCCAAGCGCATCACGGTGGGCGACCCGCTGGACGACAAGACCATCGTGGGCCCGATGATTTCGCAAGCGCACCTGGCCAAGGTGCGCAGCTACATCGAACTGGGCCCGAAGGAAGGTGCCACCTTGCTGTGCGGCGGCCTCGACGCGCCCTTGCTGCCGGACCGCGTGAAGAAGGGCAACTACGTGCTGCCCACCGTGTTCGCCGACGTCGACAACCGCATGAAGATCGCCCAGGACGAGATCTTCGGCCCGGTCGCCTGCCTGATCCCGTTCGAAGACGAGGCCGACGCGATCCGCATCGCCAACGACATAGCCTACGGCCTGTCCAGCTATGTCTGGACCGAGAACGTCGGCCGGGCCCACCGGGTGGCTGCGGCCGTGGAAGCAGGCATGTGCTTCGTCAACAGCCAGAACGTGCGCGACCTGCGCCAGCCTTTCGGCGGCACCAAGGCCTCCGGCACCGGGCGTGAAGGCGGCACCTGGAGCTACGAGGTGTTCCTGGAGCCGAAGAACATCGCCGTCTCGCTCGGGTCGCACCACATTCCGAAGTGGGGAGCCTGAGGTGCATGTCATTGCCGGCTTGACCCGCAATCCATGGATCCCGGCTCAAGCCCGGGATGACAATCATGTGGAGCCGTCATGGGAAAACTAGCCCTCGCGGCCAAGATCACGCACGTGCCCTCGATGTACCTGAGCGAACTGCCCGGCGAGCGGCACGGCTCGCGCGAGGACGCGATCGATGGCCATGTCGAGATCGGCCGGCGCTGCCGCGAACTGGGCGTGGACACGATCGTCGTGTTCGACACGCACTGGCTCGTCAACGCCAACTACCACGTCAACTGCGGCGCGCACTTCAAGGGCCTGTACACCAGCAACGAGCTGCCGCACTTCATCAGCAACATGGCCTACGAGTTCCCGGGCCATCCGCAACTGGGCAAGCTGCTGGCCGAGGTTTGCAACGAGTGGGGCGTGGAGACGCTGGCGCACGAGCGCACGACGCTGGCGCCGGAATACGGCACGCTCGTCCCGATGCGCTACATGAACGCCGACCAGCACTTCAAGGTGGTGTCGGTGTCGGCGCTCTGCCAGGCGCATTACCTCAACGACAGCGCGCGGCTCGGTTGGGCGATGCGGCGCGCGATCGAGGACCACTACGACGGCACCGTCGCGGTGTTCGCCAGCGGCTCGCTGTCGCACCGCTTTGCCCAGAACGGGCTTGCGCCCGAATACGCGTTCAAGACCTGGAGCCCCTTCCTGGAAGCGCTGGACCACGAAGTGATCCGCATCTGGCAGGCCGGCGACTGGAAGACTTTCTGCGGCATGCTGCCCGAGTACGCGGCCAAGGGCCACGGCGAGGGCTTCATGCACGACACGGCGATGCTGCTCGGTGCACTCGGCTGGTCCGAGTACGCCGGCCGGGGCGAAGTCGTCACGCCCTATTTCGGCGCGTCCGGCACGGGACAGCTGAATGCGGTCTTTCCGGTGACCGCCGTCAGTGGATCGGAGATCCCGCGCGCCCAGGCCTCGACGGCCGAGGGTTACACCAACATCAACCAGCGGCTGTGACCGCGGAGTAGCGCATGCCCCATCTGGTGATCCTGTACACCCCCAACATCGAGCCGAAGACCGACATCTCGCTGCTGTGCCGCACCCTCGCCGACGAGATGCTGCAGGTGCTCGACGAAAGCGGCAAGCAGGTGTTCCCCACCGGGGGCACCCGGGTGCTCGCGTATCCTGCGGCGCACTACGCGGTGGCTGACGGCAAGGCCGACTATGGCTTCATGTACCTGAACGTGCGCATGGCCGGCGGGCGCAGCGACGCCGTCAAGAAGTCCGCGGGCGACCGCCTGCTGGCCAAGTTGAAGGAGCACTTCGCCCCGATCTTCGAGCAGGAGCTGGTCGGCATCACGCTGCAGATCGACGAAAGCCCCGGCCAGGTGTACGACGGCAAGCACAGCACGCTGCATCCGCTGTTCAACAAATGACCACCCGCCCCGTCGTTCCCGCGCAGGCGGGAACCCAGAGCTTCCGGGCTGCCCGCGCGCGGGCATGACGAGACAGTTCCCATTCCATCGAGGAGACCAGAATGCAGACACCCCTGAACCCGTTCAAGAAAGCGCTCGCCGACAAGCGCACCCAATATGGGCTGTGGGTCAGCCAGATGAGCCCGCTGTCCACCGAGATCTGCGCCGGCGCCGGCTTCGACTGGCTGCTGCTCGACGCCGAGCACTCGCCCAACGACCCGCTCAGCATCCTGCAGCAGGCGCAGGCGATCGCCGGCTACCCCGGCACCCACGCCGTCGCGCGCATCCCGATCGGCCACGGCTACGTCGGGCAGGCGCTGATCAAGCAATATCTCGATTGCGGCATCCAGACGCTGCTGGTGCCCATGGTCGACACGGCGGAACAGGCCAGGGAGCTGGTGCGCTGCATGCGCTACCCGCCGCATGGCATCCGCGGCATGGCGGCCGCGCGCGCGTCGCGCTGGGGCCGGGTGGCGAACTACGCCAATGAAGCGAACGACCAGGTCTGCCTGCTGGTGCAGGCGGAAACCCGCGAGGCCATCGACAACCTGGACGCGATCGCCGCCGTCGATGGCGTCGACGGCGTCTTCATCGGGCCGTCCGACCTGTCCGCCGCTTTCGGCCACGTCGGCGACCCGTGGCACCCCGAGATGCAGGAGCTGCACGTCAAGACCTTCAAGCGCATCCAGGCCGCGGGCAAGGCGATCGGCATTCTCACGCTCGACGAAACGCTGGCGCGCAAGCACGTCGAGATGGGCGCCACGTTCATTGCAGTGGGAACGGACAGCAACATCATGGTCAAGGGCACCAGCGCTCTGGCGGCGAAGTTCAAGGGCGCTCCGCAAGCCGGCCAGAAGTCGAACTACTGAGCATGGCGGACGCTCCCCAGCGGCGCTTTCGCAGCGCCACCATCTACGACGGGCTGGTGCGCGCCACCACGCGCAGCTTCCTGCTCGGGCTCGGGCAGGACGACGAGGAACTG
>JAQGMY010000037.1 GCA_028292105.1 Ramlibacter sp. | reverse complement strand
CCATGCGCCATGCGCCACTCGTGCAGGCGCCGCGTGAACAACTGCAGATCGTATTCATCGGTGACACCGATGGCGCCGTGCAGCGCATGCGCGGTGTTGGCGACACCCGGCGCGGCTTCGCTGGTCCGGCCCTTGGCGATCGCCGCCGCCAGCAGCCGCGGCGTGCGCTGCCGGGTCTGGAATGCAGCCTCCGCCGCAACGGAGGCTGCAGCGACCTGTTCGGCCATCACGCTCAGCTGATGCTGGATGGACTGGAATTTGCCCAGCGACTTGCCGAACTGCGATCGTTCGTTGCAGTACTGCAGCGTCATCTCGAACACCCGGGTCATGGCCCCGGCCAGCATGGCTGCGTGCACTGCGGCGGCGAGCGGCGCCAGCGCGCCGGCGTCGCCGGCGATGCGCTCGGTGGACGCATCGCTGGTCCACGTCAGCGTGGCCAGCTGGCTGTGCGCGATGCCGGTGGGCTGGCGCTGCGCGTCGCTGCAGGAAAGCAGCAGCAGGCGTTCACCCTCGGCCGCCAGCACGTGATCGGCGATCGCCCCGAACGGAACCAGCGGGCACCGGATGGCACCGCCGGCCTCGCGCTTGAAGGCCGGCGCCAGCGTGAGCAGGCCGTCCGGCAAGCGCACGCCCGCGCCGACCAGGGCACGCGCCGCGATCGCCTGGGCGACAGGAACCGGCACGGCGTAACGGCCGAAGTGCGCGAGCACCGGGAACAATTCTTCCAGCGGCAGCCCGGCGCCGCCCGCGTCTTCGGGCGCCAGCAGGTCCAGGAAGCCGGCACCGGCCAGCGCTTGCCACAGGTCGGCGGGCGAGCCGCCCGCTTCGATGGCGCGCACGACGGCCGGGGTGCAATGGTCGCGCAGGATGTCTTCGATGGCTTCAGCGAACATGCGGTTTCCTTCAGCGAAGTCCGAGGCCGCGGGCGATCATGCCGCGCAGGATTTCCCGCGTGCCGCCGCGCAGGGAAAAGGTGGGCGCCACCTGGGCGAGGTAGAACACGGTGGCGAGCAGGTCGGCCTCCACGTCCGCGGCAGGGTCCGCCGCGATCGCCGCGGCGACCAGCGTCGGGATCTCCTGTTCGAAGGTGGTGCCGATGTCCTTCACCAGCGCCGCCTCGACGATCGGGCTCTCACCGGCCACCAGCTTGGTCGTGACCGCGATGGACATGTTGCGCAGCGTCGCCAGGTGGGTGGCGAGACGGCCGATCGTTTCGGCGTGTTGGCCGCCTTGGCCGCCGCGGCGCATGCAGGCGATCCAGTGTTCCAGCAGGACGATGCTGGAGTAGATGCGTTCCGGTCCGCTGCGCTCGAAGGCGAGTTCGGCGTTGACCTGGGCCCAGCCATCGCCTTCGCGGCCGATCAGCGCGTCGTCGGCCAGCGGGACGTCGTCGAAGAACACCTCATTGAAGTGGGCGTCGCCGGCCAGGTCACGGATCGGCCGCACCGTCACACCCGGCAGCGTCAAGTCGACGATGACTTGCGACAACCCCTTTTGCCGGTCGGCCGGCTCGCCCGAGGAACGCACCAGCGCGATCATGTACTGGCAGTGGTGGGCGTTGGTCGTCCAGATCTTGCGGCCGTTCAGCCGCCAGCCGGCTTCCACCCTGGTGGCGCGCGTGCCGACGCTGGCCAGGTCGGAACCCGAGTTCGGCTCGCTCATGCCGATGCAGAAGAACGCTGCGCCGGCGCAGATCTTCGGCAGGTAGAAGCGGCGCTGGGCGTCGGTGCCGAACTTGTTGATCAGGGGACCGCTCTGGCGGTCCGCGATCCAGTGCGCGGCCACGGGCGCACCCGCGGCCAGCAGTTCTTCCACCAGCACGAAGCGGGAAAAAGCGTCCATGCTGGCGCCGCCGTATTCCCTGGGCAAGGTCACGCCGACCCAGCCGCGTGCTGCCAGCTTGCGGCTGAACTGCGCGTCGAAGCCCATCCACGAGCGGGCGCGCACCTGCGGCGACGGTGGCTCGAACGACTCGCGCAGGAAAGCGCGCACCTCGCGGCGGAAAGCCTGCGTCGCCTGCGGCAGCGCGGCGTAACGGAAAGCGGACAGCAACTGGCTCATGGCGTGGCGCTCAGGAGCCGATGGTGAAGCCGCCGTTGGCCGACAGGTGCTGGCCGGTGACGTACGAAGCCGCATCCGACAGCAGGAAGCAGACCGGACGGGCCACTTCGGCGGCTTCCGCCCAGCGGCCCAGCGGGATCTGCTGCAGGTAGGTGTCGGCGAACTTCTCGCTGCGGATGGTTTCCGTCATCGGCGTTTCGACGACGCCGAATCCCACGGTGTTGACGCGCACGTTGTACCTGGCCCATTCACGGGCCGCGCACATCGTCAGGCCCAGCAGCCCGGCCTTGGCGGCGCCGTAGTTGATCTGCCCGATCGTGCCGCGGCGGCCGGCGTCGGACGAGATGTTGACGATGGAGCCGCCGCTCTTGTCGCCGGCGCGCGATCGCGCCAGCATGCTGCGGCCCACCGCTTGCAGGAAATTGAACGAGCCCGTCAGGTGGACGTCGATCACCTGCTGCCACTGGTCGAGCGTCATCTTCTCGATCATGGCCGGCCGGGTGATGCCGGCGTTGTTCACCAGTCCATGCACGCCGCCGAAGCGGGCCACGGCCTGCTCCACCACGGCTTGCGCGAAGCCACCGTCGGCCACGCTGCCGGCCAGCGGCAGCACGCGGTCGACACCAGCTTCCGCGGCGAAGGCCTGCACGCCGTCGGCGTTCAGGTCCACCGCCGTCACGGTGCCACCGAGCTCCAGCACCAGGTTGCCGATGGCGCGGCCTATGCCTTGTGCCGCTCCCGTCACCACGATGTTCCTGCCTTGCAGGTTCAGTACTTGTGCGCTCATGTTCGTCGTCTCGCTCTCAAAGGGTGTCTTCGGTGCCCAGGACCAGCGTGGCCTGGCTGGAAAGTTCGCCGCCGTTGCCGTGCGCCAGCGCCAGGCGGGCGTCGGCCACCTGCCGGTCGCCGGCCAGGCCCATCAGCTGCTGCGTCGCTTCGACCATCGTGAACAGGCCGTACATGCCGGGATGCACGCAGGACAGCCCGCCGCCGTTGGTGTTGACCGGCAGCGCGCCGCCCGGGGCGATGCGCCCGCCCTCGACGAAGGCGCCGCCCTCGCCCTTCTTGCAAAAGCCCAGGTCTTCCAGGAACAGCAGCGTGTTGATCGTGAAGGCGTCGTACAGCTGGACGACGTCGATGTCGGCCGGCTTGACCCCGGCCTGGGCAAAGGCGCGGGCGCCGGAATGCACCGCCGCGGTGGTGGTCAGGTCCGGCATCGACGTGATGTCGCGATGGTCGGTTGCGGCGGCGGCGCCGAGCAGGTAGACCGGGCGCCTGGCCAGGTGCTTCGCGCGCTCGGCGCTGACCATCACCACGGCGGCAGCGCCGTCGGTCACCAGGCAGCAGTCGCGCACGCTGATCGGGTCGGACACCATCCGCGACTTCAGGTATTCCTCCATCGTCAGCGGCTCGCGCATGAAGGCGTCGGGATTGAGCTGGGCCCACTGGCGGGCGGCCAGCGCCACTGCACCGAGCTGCTCGCGCTTCAAGCCATATTCGTGCATGTAGCGCGACGTGGCCAGGGCATAGGCGCCCACCGGCCGGCCCAGCTTGTACGGTGCTTCGTAGGCGGTAGGCCGCATCGCGCTGACCAGGCCACCGGAGGCGGTGCGCTGGTTGCTGCCGTACGCGATCAGCGCCACCTCGCATTGGCCGGCCTCGATCGCCAGCGCCGCCCACATGGCGTGCGTCAGGAAGGCGGAGCCGCCGGTGCGGTTGTTCTCGGTGATGCGCGGCTGGATGCCCAGGTACTCGGCGAAGGTGAGGCCGGAGAGGAAGTCGTCCGGCAGCGCGATGAACAGGCCGTCGACGTCGCCGGGCGTGAGCCCCACCTGGTCGAGCGCGCGTACGCTGGCCGAGACCGCCAGGTCGATCGAGCCGAGGCCCGGCGACTCGCCCATGCCGTAGGTCGAAGCGCCGACGATCGCGGTCTTGCCGCGGGGGAAGCGGTCCTGCGTCATTGCGCACCTCCGGCCAGGTCGAACAGCAGGATGGGCTTGTCGTCCTGTGTCCCTATGCGGGCCTGCACCGCCATGCCGATGCGCACGGCTTCCGGCGCGATGCCTTCGACCCGGCTCATCACGCGCGGTCCTTCCTGGAGATCGACCAGCACCACGTTGTAGGGCTGCTGCGGCGGCTTCGGTCTGACCACGGTCGTGGCATGGACCGTGCCGCGGCCGCTGGCCGCCACCCATTCCAGGTCACGCGCCCCGGTCACCGGCTCGGCGACGCGGGGATAGAAGAAGAAGCGGCCGCTGCTGCGCGAGCGCTGCAGCATGAAGCGGCCCTGCGCCAGGTGGGCGAAGTAGTCCTGCTCGGGACGGATATCGGGCATCGGAGGCATTCAGGTCTGGGGTTTGGGCGTGTCGGTCCACTGGTACAGCGGCGGCTCCTTGGCCAGGAATCGGCGGGCGGCCTCCTGGTGGAAGTCGCTTTCTCTGCACATGGCCTGGGCCATGGCTTCCTGTGCGTAGACGCTGCGGCGATCGGATTCGAAGGCGTGGTTCATCACGCTCTTGACCAGGCCCAGCGCCTCCGTCGGCGCGGTGTGGAAGCGCTCGGCGTATTCGAGCGCCGCCTGGCGGACGTCGCCCGGCACCACCTGTTGCGCGAGCCCCATCGTCAGCGCCTCGCTGGCGTCGACCACGCGGGCGCTGAACACCATCTCCTTGGCGCGTGACAGGCCCACCGCGCGCGGCAGCAGGTACATGGCGCCCATGTCCGGCGCGTAGCCGAGCCGCGCGAACACGGCGCAGAACTTCGCCCGCGGCGAGGCCAGCACGAAGTCGGCGGCCAGTGCCATCGACAGCCCGGCGCCGAAGGCGACCCCGTCGACGGCGGCGATCACCGGCTTTTCCAGGTCGACCAGTTCGTCGAACCAGCGGTGAATCTTGCGGATGCGCTCGCGGCCTTCGAAGATGTCGCGCTTGCCGCTCGCGCCCTGCGCCACGGTCTTGATGTCGCCGCCCGCGCAGAAATGCCCGCCTGCACCAGTGAGCACCACCGCGCGTACCGACGGGTCGTCGCGCACCTCGGCCACGGCGGCGCCGAAGGCCTCGCGCATGGCCAGGTCCAGCGCGTTGCGCTGGTCCGGCCGGTTCATGACAAGCACCGCGGTGGCGCCGTCTCGTTCGATCTTCAGCGCGGTCATCAGTCGGCCTTCACGCCCAGCGACTTCGCCAGGGGAATCCACTTCGCGCGCTCGTCGGCGATGAACTTGCCGAACACTTCGGGCGAGCCGGGCATCGGCTGCGCGCCGATGTTGCGCAGCTTCTCCACGAGCTCCGGCTTCTTCAGTGCCTCGTTGATGGCCTTGTTCAGCTCGGCGACGGCGGCCGGTGGCGTCTTGGCCGGTGCGACGACGCCGAACCAGGCGCTGGCCTCGGCATTCGGAAAGCCCGCTTCCTTGAGCGTGGGCACGTCCGGCAGTTGCGGAAAGCGCGTCTGGTCGAGGATGGCGAGCGGAACGATCTTGCCCGCCTTAGCCTGCTGCATGGACGAGGGCAGCGCGTCGAA
>JAQGMY010000196.1 GCA_028292105.1 Ramlibacter sp. | reverse complement strand
GGTGTCGACCGGCGCGCCCCAGAAGGCCATCACGCAGTCGCCCATGTACTTGTCGATGGTGCCGCGGTTCGCCCGGATGATGTCGGTCAGCCGGCTGAAGACGGCGTTCAGCAGTTCCTGCAGCTGGGTGGGCTCCATCCGCTCGGACATCTTGGTGAAGCCGCGCATGTCGCAGAACATCACGGTCAGCTCCTTGTTGGTGGCCTTCATGCTGTAGCTGTCGGGATCCTTCACCATCTCGTCGACCAGCTCCGGCGGCACGTAGGTGCCGAACAGGTTGGCCAGCTCCCGCTTGTGGCGGCTCTCGACGAAATAGCCGTAACTCATGTTCAACGCGAAGGCGGTGCCCGTCATGACCAGCGCCGACGCCAGCGGCAGCACCAGCCCGTGGGACATGAACAGGTAGTAATTCAGCGCAACCAGCAGGATGGCGATGCCGACGCTCACCAGCACCGCCACCATCGCCGACAGCATCGGCAGCAGCAAGGCGAGCACCAGGCCGGCAGCGAGCAGGACCACGACTTCGAAGCCGACGGCATAGTCCGGCTTCACGAACAACTTGTTCTCCAGCAGCCCGGAGATCACGTTCGCGTGCATCTCCACCCCGGGGTAGGTCTCGCCGACGGGGCTGACCCGCAAGTCCAGCAGGCCTGGCGCGGTGGTGCCCACCAGCACGATCTTGTCGCGCAGGCTGCCTTCGGGAAGGCGCTTGTTCAGCAGGTCGGAAGCGGAGATGTACTTGAACGAGCCGCCGGCGTCGCCGCCTTCGCCGCGGAACGGCACCAGCGTCGCCACGCGGTCGTCCACCGGGATCGACAGCTGGCGCGGGCCTTGTTTCAGCAGGATGCTGTCCAGGCCCGTGTAGTTCCGGCCGATGAAACGGTCCTGCGGAAAGCCGGGCTCCACCGCCGGCCGGCCGACCAGCATCCGGAACATGGCCAGTGACAGGGACTCGTAATACTGCCCCTTGTATTCGGCCACCAGGGGGATCGAACGGACCACGCCGTCGCCGTCCGTGATGGAGTTGAAATAGCCGGCCACCGGCGCCGCCCGGGCGAGCTGCTCGATGTTGGAGCCGAAGCCGTTCCAGCTGGTGAAGGTGATCGGCCGGCCCTGCAGGTTCTCCCGCGTCATCACCGGCGCCGGCAACACGCCGCTGCTGCGCCCGCTGCGGTCGCTGGTCAAGTAGTAGCCCAGGACCACCGGGCGCTTCTCCAGCGCCCTGGCGAAGGCGCCGTCGTAGTCGAGCGCGGGCTGCAGCTGGGCGAGCCGCTCCTGGAAGCCGGGCACGTCCTTCAGGTCGGACTCCGCCATCTCCCGCAAGCGCTTCAGGCCGGAGCTGTCGTCCGGCTCCGCGAACAGCACGTCGAAGCCGAGGATGGCGACCTGCTGGCGATCGAACAGCTCGTCGACCATGGCGGCGAGCCGGTTCCGCCCCCACGGCCAGCGGCCGACCTCCGACAGGCTCTTCTCGTCGATGTCGACGATGACGACGCGCTGGTCCAGCGTGCGCGGCATGGTGGCGCGCAGCCGGGAGTCGTAGATGATGGCGTCGAGCCGCTCCAGGAAGCCGACCCGCAGCGGGTTGCCGGGCGGCGCCACCGCATGCAGCAGCGCCAGCACCAGCGGGATCAGCGTGACCGCTATGCGCTTCCAGTGCCGGGCAAGCGACGGCATGCGGTGGAAGCGGGCCGGCGCCCGGTCAGTTGGCCTGCTGCAAGAACTGCATCTGCGTGCCGGCGAGCTCCAGCATGTCGCCGTTCTTCAGCGTCACCGGCTCGGGGCCGATGGCGGATCCGTTCAGCGTCGGCTTGTTGGAGCCTTCGACATGTGCGACCACGAATCCGTGCGTGCGCTTGGTGATCGCGGCCACCGCCACCCCGGGCTTGCCGATGGTGGTGACGACCTTGACCAGCGGCACTTCGCGGCCCGCAGCGGCACCGGACAGCACCTTGATGCTGGCGTTCATCGGCGCCGTCGCTTCCGGGTGGCCGATCGTCGCGCCGACGGGGGGCATCGCAGTGGTCCCCATGCCGACCGGTGCCGGCGCCGGCGCAGCCGGCTTGGGCATGGGCGGCACCATGCCCGGCTTCATGATCATCGTCTTCTCGAACGTCGCGCCCGGCGCTTCGTTGATGAACTTGATCTTGTACTTCCCGATCTCCACCGTGTCGTTGTTCTGCAACAACTGCTTCTTCACGGCCTTTCCATTGACGTAGGTGCCGTTGGTGGAATTCAGGTCTTCGAGGTAGACCTCGTTGCCGGTCAACTGCAGCACGGCGTGTTCGCCGGACACGGCAAGGTTGTCGATGACGATGTCGTTGTAAGGCCGGCGACCCAGGGTCGTCCGATCCTTCGTCAACTGCACTTCCTTGATGACGACACCGTCGATCGACACGATCATTTTCGGCATGGCCGGCTCCTGTTCCTCAAATCTAGTATCCGTTGTCCCGCTTCATTGACCGAGCAAGCGCGAGATCAATCCACGTTTCCTGGAGCCGCTGTTGGCCTGCGCCAACAGAACCGAAATGTTGTCCCGTCCTCCGTTGGCATTGGCTGCGTCCACGAGCTGCACCGTCTTCTGTTCCAGCGGCCCCTCGGCCGCCATGATGCGCGCGATGGCTTCGTCGTCCAGCATATCCGAGAGCCCGTCCGAACACATCAGATAGAGATCGCCTGGTTCCACCTTGTGTTCGTTGACTTCCAGCAACACCGCGTCTTCGACGCCCAGGGCGCGGGTGACGAGGTTCTTGTTGGTGGAGGTCGCCGCCTGTTCGGGCGTGATCAGTCCCGCGTCCATCTGCTCTTGCAGCAGAGAGTGGTCCTTGGTGATCTGTTCGAGCGTGCCCTCGCGCAGCCGGTAGCAGCGCGAGTCGCCGATGTGCCCCAGCATCAGGCGGCCGTCCTGGAAGACGCCCACGACCAGTGTGGTGCCCATGCCGCTGTACTGCGGGTTCGAATTGGCGGCGTTGAAGATCGACCGGTTCGCGTTGTCGACGCAGATTTCCATCGCCCGCCGGACCTCGCGCGAATTCGCGTGGCGGCCGGCCTGTGCCAGCCAGCGACCGAGCTCCGACTTGATGAAGGTCGTGGCCATCCCGCTGGCGACTTCGCCGGCGTTGTAGCCTCCCATGCCGTCCGCCAGGATGCCCAGGCGGGTCGGCTCATCGACAGTGACGGAATCTTCGTTGTTTTCGCGCGCAAGACCGGGGTCCGTGCGGGTGCAAAACTCGTAGTTCATAGTTCCGGGTCAAGGCTCCTGGCCGGCTTTTCCACTGCCGGCATGGGGCGCGTCCGGAGCCCCCGACTTGTTCATCACAGACGTTTTTTCGAACTGCGCGGAGGGCGACAGCCCTTGTTTCTGGGCCGCATCATAGCCCGGCAATGCAGAAGCCGACAGGCTTGCGCGCAAAGCGTTGCCTGCAGGCAGCGTTGCCGCAAAGTCCATCAGCGGCGCCGGCTCGGTGGCCTCGAACACCGCGGTCGCATCGGCGTCGCGAACCTGCATTCCGGGGCTGGCGCCGGCTTCGAGCACGGTGGTGCGGTCCGCTTCGCGGGGCGGCGTGGGGCTGCGGAAAGCCGCCGTTCGCTCCTGCGCAGCCGCCGGTCGGGTGACGATCGGTGCGATCGCACCCGCCTGCGCCAGTGCGGCTTCGCCGTTCAAGGTGGCCAGCAGCGCCCGCAGGTCGCGGGCAAAGGCTTCGCCGTCCTGGTAGCGGGCATCGGGTTTCTTCGCCAGCGCCGTCGCGACCACCTGCGCCAGCTTGTCGGAGACGTCGACGCGGATCTTGCGAATGTCCGGGGCCTCCTCGTTGGCGATCTTGTACATCAGCTCCGCCATCGAGTCGCCGCGGAACGGCAGCACGCCGGCCAGCATCTGGAACAGCATCACGCCCAGCGAATACAGGTCGGAGCGGCCGTCGACCTTCTTGCCGGCGATCTGTTCGGGCGACATGAAGCTGGGGGTGCCCAGCACCAGCCCGGTCTTGGTCTTGCTGGAGTCCGTGATGCGCGCGATGCCGAAGTCGGTGACCTTCACGGTGTCGGAGGCCAGCTCGTACATGATGTTCGCCGGCTTGATGTCACGGTGCACCACGTTCTGCTTGTGCGCATACGACAGCGCTTCGGCGACGCGGGCGACGATCGACAGCACCTTGGGCACCGGCAGCAGGTGGCCGTCGCGGCAGAAGTCCACCAGGTCCTTGCCCTTGAGGAACTCCATGGCGATGTACGCCAGGTCGTGTTCCTCACCCGCGTCGAAGATCGTCACGATGTTCTGGTGCTGCAGGCGGCCGGCCGTCTCGGCCTCGCGGAAGAAGCGCTCGCGCGCGTCGGTGAGTTCCTCGCCCTCGAACTCGTTGGCCAGCGCCATGGTCTTGATCGCGACGACGCGGCCGATCTTCGGGTCCTTGCCCAGGTAGACGACGCCCATCGCGCCCTTGCCCAGCTCCTTTTCGACCTGGTAGCGCCCCAGCATTGGCTTTTCGACGGCGCCGCCATCGAGCAGCAGCGTGCCCCCGGGGTGGCCCGCGCCGCCGCCGAGGATGATGGTTTCCGACAGGTTCTTCGCCCGATTGAGCTTGGCCTGCAGGTCCTTGTACTTGGGGTTGTACGCAGCCATGTGCTGGTACACCGCCTCGGCCTTGTTGAACTGGCGCTTGCGCTCGAAATCGAGGGCCAGGTTGTACAGGTTGGCCATCACTTCATCGGTCATCGGCACGCGGCGGAAGCGGTCGAAGGCGGCATCCAGCTGGCCCTGGCCTTGCAGCGCCAGGCCCATCATGCGATTGGTCTCGGCCGATTCCTCGTCGGACTTCAGCTTGCCGGCCTCGGTCACCAGGAAGCGCTTGGTGGTCAGCGCGAGATGTCCCATGAGCAGCAGCGTGGCCGGAAACACCAGCGGGACCCAGGTGGAGCCGCCGGTGAGAAGACCGAATTCGCCGCCGACCAGCGCGACGAACAGCGCCGCGGTGATCGCGCCGCCCATGCCCGCGGACAGGCGCGGCAGCACGGCGATGAGATAGGCCGCCACCAGCACGAGCAGCGCCAGGCCAGCCCATAGCGACCAGGCAGGCTGCACGATGAAGTGTTCGCTCAGGATGCTGGAGGTGACGTGCGCCAGCATCTCCACGGGGGTCACCGCCGGGTAGCCGGGGGCCGGCGATTGCGTCCCCACGCCGCTCGCGGTCGGCCCGATCAGCACGATCTTGTCGGCGTACTTGCTGGCCGGGATCTTTCCCGACAGCACGTCGTAGAAGGAGTCGATCTGGAACGGCGGCTTGCCCTCGTGCGCCTTGTAGAACTGCGGCAGCAGGCGCGCGGCATCGTCGGTCTTGACGCGCAGCTTGCCCAGCTGCACCGACTCGCCCGAGTTCAGCTTGATGTCGCCCGGCCCCAGGTTCAGGCTCTTGGCCGCCGCCAGGAGGGCCACGGAAGGCACCGCCTTGCCGTAGTAGTTCACCAGCAGCGGATACCACCGCACCGAGCCGTCGATGGGGTCGTTGGTCAGGTTGACGTGGCCGATGCCGGCCGCCGCATTGGCGATGGACTCGATCGGCTGCTGCGTGCTGATCGCCGGCATCGAGAACGCCTGGTTCTCGTCGAAGGCACTTTTCAGCGCCGAGGCGGGCAGCGGCTTGTCTGCCTTGCCCTGCGGCTCACCGAGCGTGAAGAAGGCCGGCACCAGCACGTTGCCGGCGCGGGCCATGCTCGCTGCCAGCTTGCCGTCGGTGTCGAGCGCCAGTTCGGCCTCGGCGATCAGCTTTTCGGCGCCCTCGTTGGCGCCGGGGGTGCCGAGCGCTGCCTTGATCTTGCGGATGTACTCCAGGCCGCGGTCGGTCTGCGGCTCCAGGAAGCTCACCATCTCGACCACCGTCTTGGCCTTGGCGGCCGCGAGCTTGTCGATCAGTTCCGCATGCACATCGCGCGGCCAGGGCCAGCGGCCGATGTTGCCGATGCTCTGGTCGTCGATGGCGATGATGGCGATGCGCTCGGACGGCTGGCGGGAGGTGGTGGTGCTCGCCCAGTCGTAGAAGCGGCGCTCCAGGGTACCGATGAAGTCGGAGCTCTGTTGCAGCGCCAGCACGGCGGCCACGGCCGCCACCCCGACGAACCAGTCGGTTCGCCAGAACTTGCCGCGTTTCGCAGATGACGATGTGCTCATTGACTGACTCTTTTCGGCGGACTTCGGCCGAATCTGTGGAAAACCACAGTTACCCTTCCCGATTGCCGCCCACGGGGCGCAGGGGGCAGGGGCGCAGTGGTGACGGTATCGCGCCCAGCAGGGAAACAAGCGACTGGTTCACGAGGGTACTACGTTTCGTTGCATTTAGCTCTTCGCCTACTCCGCCAGTAGGAATAGGAAGCCGCTCGGCTTCCAGCGGTCCCCGGCGCTCACCGGTTGCTAGATCAGCCCCCACCGCTTGGCCCGGCTGACAGCCTGGGCGCGGGTGTGCGTCTGCAGCTTCTGGGCGATGTGCTTCATGTGGGTGTCCACGGTCATGTGGCGGATCGACAGGCGCTGCGCGATCTCGCCGCTGGTGAGGCCGGCGGCCACGTTGCGCAGGACTTCGCATTCGCGGCTGGACAGCTTGCAGTGCCCCCAGCCTGACTCGGCTTCGCCGGCTTGCTCGGCCCCACGATCAGCGGCCTCTCCGAGGACCAACAGGCGCCGCAACACGGTTGGCGAAATCGCCACGCCGCCGTTGGCCACCTGGAGAACCGCGAGCACGATGCTGTCGAGCCAGGAGCCCTTCACCAGAAAGCCGGTCGCGCCGCGGTCCAGAGCGTGCAGCGCGTCTTCCCGGCGGTCGGAATCGGCCAGCACGATGACCTCGCACCTCGGCTTGACCTTCTTGGCATACGAGATCAATTCGAATCCGTCGGCGTCCTGCAACTGCAGATCGATCAGCGCCACTCCGAAGCTCTTGTCCCGGATCTGCGCACGAGCGTGCCGCTCCGTCTCGCCACATCCCAGGAGCAAGGTTCGAGGATCCTTGGTGAGCTCCGGGACGACGACGCTGCGCAGGTGCCCCGCGTCCCCGATCGCAATAACCGTTACAGGATCCTCGATCTGCCCTGTAAGGAAATGTGGCCAGGTCGCGAGAGTCTGCGACGCGGTTCTGGGACCCTGTGACCACGCCTGGCCAGGCATGGCAGCGACATGGGAATTTGCGCTTGCGTTCACGAGATACCTCCACATGCGAGGGAGCGGCTTGAATGAGGAGTGGAGAGTAGGGAGGGTCATGTCACTGCGCATGGGAGAAAAGTCCTAGGCCACCCACCGTTCGTCGAATGCCTCAGGCGTCTACGATTTGTTTCTGTCGTTACGTGAAACAACAGGCCTGGCGCGTGACAGCAAGGGAAGGGCACCCTGTCCTTACGCAGGACCTTTGTGACGCTCTGTGACATCGCCCGGATGGGGTACCTGATTCGCGGAATAGCCGGGAAACGGCGGGCTCGGAACACTGCCCTCACGACATCGAAACGTGACCCCAAGAGGCTCCAACCTTCGGTCACGAACCAATGTCGGCTGTGCAGGAAGTGAGCGGGACTGCATGGACTTTCCCCTACCGCGACTCCTCAACCGTCAACACCAAGGACCCATCATGTTCAAGAAGACCTTCCTCGCCTCTTCAGTGGCCGTACTGTCCCTCGTCATCGCTGCCGGCGCGCAAGCGCAAGTGGCTTCCGCATCGTCGTCCTCACAGGCCACGGGTGGCACGAATGCGTCCAGCACCCTGGGCACGTTCAACGCCATTTCGCAGACCGCCAACTCGACCGGTGCGGCTTCGCAGGCCAACTCCAGCCCGTTCGGTGGCGGCATCAGCCGGGCCCAGACGATGTCCACCGGCACGACCAACAACGCCAGCAGCGGCTTCGGCCTCGGCTCGGCGAACTCGGCTGGCGCGCAGAACGGCACGGGCAACGCCGGCGCCACCGCCGGAACGCTGAGCCTGATCTCCCCGCCCATCGGCACTGCCGCGACGACCTCGATGGCGTCCACCGGTGCGCAGGGCACGTCCGGTTCGGGCAGCGGCGCGGGCAACGCGGCTTCGCAAAGCCTGGCCAACGCCAACAACCTGGCCAACGCGGCCATCGGGCCCTTCGGCCTGAGCTCCAGCGCGTCGAGCGTCGGTGGCGCTTCCCTGGGCACCACCTCGGGCGTCAACAGCATCTTCGGCTCGCACAGCACCGGCGCCAGCGGCATGGGCCTGGGCGGCACGGGCGCCGTCTCCAGCGGCTCGGGCGTGGTCGCACCTTAACGGCAGTTCGTTCCTCTCCGAAAGCCCGGGAAGGGGTGATCCTCCTTCCCGGCTTTCCAGAGAGCAAATCAGTGACCCCCTATTGGGAGAGAGCCGTGAAGAAAACACTTATTTTTGCCGCCATTTCTTTCCTCCTGGCAGGAGGGGTACTGGCCCAGGGAGCGAACACGACCGCCGGGTCCAACTCCAACTCGGTGGCCAACCAGAACGCCGTCTCGGGCTCCAGGGCCTCGACCGAGAACTCCGGCAACAGCTCGTTGTCCAACGTGGGCAACACGGGCGGGCAATCGGCAGCGAACTCGAACGCGCAGGCCAACACGTCTTCCACCGCGGGCTCCAGCGGCAACAACACGAACATCACCTTCACGAGTGCGCCGCCTCCCACCGCGACCAGGCAGAGCCTGGACCAGGCGCTCAGTGGCGGGACGAGCAACACGAACCGGAACATCAACGAGGGCACCTCGACGGTGAACCAGAACCTGACCGGCCAGACGACGCAGAACGTCAACCAGCAGCTGTCCGGCCAGACCACATCGATCGTCCGCTCGGAGGCCAGCGGCACGACCACGCAGAACCAGAGCATCAACCACTCCGGAACGGTGACCAACGTGAACCGGATCGAAGGCGAGTCGACGCAACGCATCGAGCAGCACATCGAGTACTCGGGCACGCAGACGATCAAGAACGTGCCCAGTGTCAACGGTCCTCCGCTGACCACGAGCAACGACACCTGCATGGGGTCGACCTCCGGGTCCATCAACGGCCCGGGCTTCGGCATCGGCATCGGCTCGACCTGGACCGATCGCAACTGCGTGATGCTCAAGAACGCACGTGAGCTGTGGAACATGGGGATGAAGCTCGCCGCCATGGCACTGTTCTGCACCGATGACACCAACCGCAACGCGCTGGAGATCACCGGGTTCATCTGTCCACAGACCGCCGCCCGTCAGCGGGCCGAAGGGGAGAGCCAAAGGGTGAGTTCCGAGGCTGGCGAGCGCGCAGCGCTCAAGCGCCGCGTGGCTGAACTCGAAGCCACGCAGAAAGGTGCAGTTGCGCCCAGTCGCGGCTGGCTCTCTCGTCATTCTTCTTCCGGTGAGGTAGGCACCCCGATGCCGGAGCCGGCGATGGAACAAGTTGCCCTTCCAGTTCCAGTTCCAGTTCCAGCTCCTGTCCCTGCTGCTGCGATGGTGGCCGTGCCCGCAGTCAGTGCTCCGATCGAAGTCGTTGCTGCTCCGCCGACCGCGGCTGAGGCTCTGGCCAGCGCTTCTTCTCGACGGGATGGCGCCGCTGCACCGTCCAGCAATGAAGCATCGGCAGTCATTCGTCTGGTGAGCGAGCCTGCTCGCTGAAAAGGGGATGCGTCATGAACCGTTGTCTGATCGCCCTGCTCATCTACGTGACCGCAGGCCTGCTGGCGGGCGCCCGCGGGCAAGCATTCCCGGTCGAGATCGAGCGCCACGCCTACGGCTCGGGAGAGCCGGGACAAGCCGGCTTCGAGAATGCGTTGGCGGTGGAGAACAATATCTACCACGTGCCGCAGTACCTCGCGGGTTATCCCACCGCCAGGACGCTCTGGCCTCGCGTCGTCGAGGTGCCTTGCACGAGCGTGAGTGCCGTGACCCGTTGCAGGGGCTACAACTGGACTCCAGCCATGGGTCGCAGTGAATACCTGTACTTCCGGCCAGTGCTCGTCGAGCCTGCCACCCCGGGCAGGCCAACGAGCTCTGCTGGGCCGGCAAACCCGGTCGTGGCAGCACAGCCGAGCGGCGCCAAGCGCGGCCCCGTGCGTGTACCAATTGCTTCTAATCGTTACGAGAGGTAGATTGGCATGCACGCGCCTGGAGGGAAAAAATGCCAAGCGACCGACGACTCCTCATCCTCTCGGAAGAGCCCTGTCCCCCGCATCTTGTGGGGCAGCTGCTGCAGCTCGGGTGGGAGATCGTCCACGCCGCCCAGATCGGGTTCGCGGAAAGGGCCATGGCCGCCAACCCGTTTCCGGTTTGCGTCGTCTTCTTTCGGGATCCGTCGCCGGAATCCTGCGCCGCCCTGCAATCCCTGGTGCGCTCGCGACCCGAATCCGAATGGCTGGCGGTTCTGCCCCGCAGCCTGATCCTCAGGCCGCATGTGCAAAGCGTGGTGGCCGAGTACTTCGTGGACTACCACACCGAACCGCTCGATGCTGCCTTCCTCTGCAGGACATTGGGCCACGCTTACGGACGCGCGGTGCTGCGTCGGCACGTTCTCCCGGCCCTGACACCAGGTGTACGGGTTTCGCCCGAAGCCGGTCTGACCCCGCGCGAGAAGCAGATCGTTGCCGCCCTCCTCGCCGATCCGAACGCGCCCTTGAAGGTGATCGCAACGGGGCTGAGGATCAGCGAGAACACGCTGCGGAATCACCTGACGACGATCTATTCGAAAGTCAAGGTGACCAGCCGGGGCGGCTTGTATGCACGAGAGGTCCAGCGGGTCCCTCGCACGCCCGTCACGAGTGACGCGGCACCACGGGATCAGCCATGAAACGGCTCGAGCCATGACAACGAGGGGCAGGCATGCAAGACTTGATCGCTCAAACTCCGGCGCAGCAGGGGACACCCGACGGTGCTTACCCGCGCCGATCGCTGGCCCGACACCTGTCCGAGGTACAGCTGCTCCTCGACCAGGCTCCGAGCTTCCTCGCGCTGACACAGGGTCCTGCGCACCATGTCGTTCTCGCCAACGAGACCTGTTTGCGGCTCGTGAGGCGCAGGCGGGAAGACCTGATCGGAAGACCTATCCTCGAGGCGGTTCCGGAACTGGAAGACCAGGGACTCGGGCTGCTCCTGGACGACGTCCTCAAGACCGAGAAGCAGCGGACCGGCTCCGCCGTCAAACTTCGTCTCGGGCCGACGAAAGACCCGGCGACGGACCGAATGGTCGACTTCATCCTCCAGCCGATCCTGGACGTCACGAACTCCACCGTGGGTATCGTCATTCAGGGGCTGGACGTCACCGATCGCGAGTCGGCAGTCGAAGCATTGCGGCAAGCAGACCGCGCGAAAGACGACTTCCTCGCGACCTTGGCGCATGAGCTGCTGACGCCGCTGTCCGCCAGCAGGGTCGCCCTCGAGTTGCTTGGAAGATCGCTGGAAGGCGCCAGCGCAACCCCGGCCGTCACTCGGCACCTGGGCGTGTTGCGGCGGCAACAATCAAACATCATGTCCCTGGTCGAAGACCTGCTGGACGTCTCTCGCGTGAAGCTGGGAAAGATCTCCCTGCACACGGAGGAGGTCGTTCTCCAGGAGGCGGTGCGCGCCGCTGCCGAAACCTGCCAGCACGTGCTCGATGCGCGATCCCACAGCCTGCAGCTCCAGCTGCCGGAGGCCCTGCTGACCGTCGCCGCGGATCCCCGGCGGCTGATCCAGGCGCTGACCAATGTGCTCACCAATGCGGCCAAGTACACGGAGCCAGGCGGCAAGATCTCCATCGAAGTGCGCCGCAACGAGGATGTTGCGGAGATCACCGTCGCGGACAACGGCAGGGGGATGACGCCGCAAGAACTCGAGAGTGCTTTCGACCTGTTCCAGCAGAACTGCAAGGAAGACAGCGCACGGGGTGGACTCGGGATAGGCCTGGCCTTGGTGCGCCAGCTGGTGGAACTCCAGGGCGGCAGGGTGCGCGCCGCCAGCCCCGGCAATCGCGCAGGGACGGCCATCACCATCTGCCTGCCCGCAATGCGCAATGCGGGCGTTCCCAGCACACCCTCGGCACGCGCTCAGTAGGCGCGCCCACCGACCTCCACGCCTGACCGCGCTCTAGAGCAGCGCCTTGAGCAGCTTGGCCATCTCGGACGGATTGCGCGTCACCTTGAAGCCGCATTCCTCCATCACCGCCAGCTTGGCGTCGGCGGTGTCGGCACCGCCGGAGATCAGCGCGCCCGCGTGGCCCATGCGCTTGCCGGGAGGCGCCGTGACGCCGGCGATGAAACCGACGATCGGCTTCTTCATGTTGTCCTTGCACCACCGAGCCGCGTCCGCTTCGTCGGGGCCGCCGATCTCGCCGATCATGATCACGGCATCCGTTTCCGGATCGTCGTTGAACGCCTTCATCACGTCGATGTGCTTGAGGCCATTGATGGGATCGCCGCCGATGCCGACCGCGCTGGACTGGCCGAGGCCGATTTCCGTCAGCTGCGCCACCGCTTCATAGGTGAGGGTGCCGGAGCGCGAGACCACGCCGATGCGGCCCTTGCGATGGATGTGGCCGGGCATGATGCCGATCTTGATCTCGTCGGGCGTGATGAGGCCAGGGCAGTTGGGGCCCAGCAGCAGCGTCTTCTTGCCGCCGGCGGCTTCCTTGGCCTTCATCCGGTTGCGCACTTCGAGCATGTCGCGCACCGGAATGCCTTCGGTGATGCAGATCGCCATGTCCAGGTCGGCCTCGACGGCTTCCCAGATGGCGGCGGCCGCGCCGGCGGGCGGCACGT
>JAQGMY010000188.1 GCA_028292105.1 Ramlibacter sp. | reverse complement strand
AGGGCGATTCCCTTCAACACCGCCCAGGCCTGGCGAAGGCGCCACAGCTCTCGTGGGTTGGTGAGTTTCAGCGTGATGGCCAGGTCCGCAAAGGCCTCGGCTTCGACAGGGGTGGACTTGCCAAGGGACTCACCCAGGTGCACGGCGGGCCGCCCAGGCTTGACTCCACCCTCGGGCAGGTCGAACAGGTGATGCTCGACGTAGTTCCTGATGGACGGACTGTCAGCAGCATTCAAGCTCACGCTGAGATTGAAGACCTTGGCCAGGTAGTCCCTCGCGAGCTGGCCCAGTTCACGGTCGGCAGTGCCATATTCCGAATAGTGCCGTGTGACCGCGGCATAGGCGATGCGGTGGTCGAGCGCAACCAGGACGACCACGTGCGTGATGCTGGCCACGAGCCTCACGGCATCGAACACCTGTTTGATGGCCGCCGGCGAACAACGGTCCAGGTCGTCCACGATGACGAGCAGGTACTTCTCGCTGGAAGCGACGTCGCTCCTGACCAAGGTGAGCGAGCAGAGGTCTTCGAGGGTCTGGCTCATTTCGTGGAACGACCCGATCTTCTCGGCATAGTCGGGGAGCCGGAACGCGGACTTGTGGTCCTTCAGAAACTCCTTGAACCAGCCGAGGAGTTCCTTGGAACGGACGCTCTGAACCGAAAACCAGGCAACCACCCCCGTGCCGAAAGTGCCGAGCGATCCCCAGATCGGCTTTCCCGCCAGGAACAGGCCTAGCGCCATCAGGCCCAGCAGCGCCGGCGCCAGGAAGGGGACGAAGTACGTCGCCGTCCATTTCCAGGTGGAGTAGCGCCACGTCGAGGCGCGGCTGGCGTCCTTTGCAACGGTTCGCCGAACCCGTTCATCCCGGCGCCTCGCCAGCTTCAGCGCCAGGGCAGTCTGCTGCCAGAAGCCGAGATCGCGGACCAATGCCTCCACCACCGCCTGCGCCAGTGCGGCGCCAAGGTTCTCGACGCCTTCGTTCTTCCATGCGTTGAACTCGGCGAACTGGAAGCCGGCCTTCGTATTCGCCCTGAGCGCGGACTTCAGGAACTCCACCAACGAAGATTTTCCAGAGCCCCACGCTCCCCAGAGTGCCAGCGCGATCGGGTGCTTGTCCTTGCGGTCAGCCAGCATTTCGGCCAGGACTTCGGCGAAGCGCGTCCGGTCAAGCGCATCGCGTGGCGCCACCGTCTCTGCCCTTGCTGCCTCTTTGTGAACCTCGTAGGAACCGCGGCCCGCGTCCTGCGGCGGCGTGGACCCGGCGGTGGTCGCGCCGGCGGAGTCAGCGGGTGCGACGGCTTCCGAAATGATTTCACCTTCGAACTCGGCCATGGAGCGCTCCTCTGGACAGATACCGGCCGCGCCTTGCCGACCATAAACCTTGCTGCCGACCGCTGCAATGACAGTCATCCGCCACTCGACCGGGAGGGTCCGCCCAGGTCAAGGGTTTACACGAGCCCACAATGTTGCGGCCGCAACAGTGTGGATGACAGCGGATGACCAGAATGGAAGCGGTTCCATCCCCAGGAGACACAACATGCGCAACCGTTTCTTCATCCCGAGCCTGGCCGGTCTCGGCGTTGTCCTTGCGCTGGCCGGCTGTGGCGGCAGCGACGGTGACGTGATCGCGCCGCCCCCACCTGCCACCACCATCGCCAGCGCCCAGCAGGTTTGCGAAACACTGAGCGGAAAGGCGCTCGGCGGCGCCACCGTGGTCAGCACCACCGTTGTCACTGCCACCGGCACACTGCCCACCTTCTGCCGCGTCTCGGCACGCATGGATCCGAAACTCAATTTCGAATTGCGCTTGCCGGACAACTGGAACGGCAAGCTGCTCTATGGCGGCGGCGGCGGCTACAACGGCAGCATCCCCGGCCCCGATGCGACGGCGCTCAAGGCAGGGTATGCCAACGTGAGCAGCGACTCGGGCCACCAGGCCAACGGCCTCGACGCCAGCTGGGCGCTGAATGATCCTTATGCCGCCCAACTGTTCGGCAGCCTGTCGATCCCGACCGTCATGAGTTCGACGACGGAGCTGGTGCGCGCTGCCTACAGCCAGGCGCCCACCCGCTCGTACTTCGAAGGCTGCTCCAACGGCGGTCGCGAGGCGCTGATGATGGCGCAGCGCTACCCCAACCTGTTCGACGGCATCATCGCCCGCGCCCCCGCCTACAACTGGGTCGGCGTGATGGGCGCGTTCAATCGCACCGCCAAGGCGCAGGCGGCCCCTGGCGGCGCGCTCAGCACCGAGAAGGTCGCCCTGCTGGCGAGCGCGGTGCGGACAGCCTGCGACGCCGGCGATGGCGTCGCCGACGGCATCGTTTCCAATCCCTCGGCCTGCACCTTCAACCCCGCCACGCTGCGTTGCGCCGGCGGCGCCGATACCGGCAACAGCTGCCTTTCGGACGCACAACTGGCGGTGGTGACCTCCTGGACCACGCCGGCCACCTTCGCCGGCGGAACCTATCGCAACGCCGGCTGGTGGCTCACGGGGAACGAGGACGACCCGGGCGCCTGGCGCGCCTGGGTGACGGGCAGCACCGGCGTCAGGTCCGCCCTGCAATACCTGTTCTCCGACACGACGGTCAAGACCTACCTGGCGCGCGACCTGACGCAGGAGTCCTTGACGTACACGCCGTACGACCAGAACCCGGGTGCGCTGTTCGGGCTGGCGGCGCTGAACGACGCCACCAGCACGGACCTCCGGCCTTTCATCAACTCGGGCGGCAAGCTGATCCTCTGGCACGGCGGCAACGATTCCGCCCTGAGCACCAAGACCACGGCCGAATACTTCGCGGGCCTGGGCACCACCCTCGGCGCAGCCACCGTGGAAAGCAACGTGCGCTTCTACGTCGCTCCGGGCGTGAACCACTGTGCCGGCGGCCCGGGTGCGGACACCACGGATTTGCTGGCGTCGCTCGATGGCTGGGTGGTCGGCAACACGGCACCGGCGACGCTGACCGCGACCAAGGTGGTGTCTGGCGCCGTCGCCTTCAGCCGACCCCTGTGCCGCTATCCCCAGTACCCGCGGTATACCGGACCCGCGGGCAACGCCCAGGCGGCAACGCTCGCGGCCAACTACACCTGCACCTCGCCTTGATGCTGCGCTAGACTGTCTTCGGTCAGCCCACCCCGGAAGGCCGAAGATGCTCTCAGCGCACGAGCCCTTGTCCGTCACCCTGCGGCGCGCGCCGTGGGGGGCGGCGCTGGACGAGCGGGACTTCGCCATCGGCTGCCAAGGGGTGTTCGCGCGCGACTACGCGGCCGGCGCCCTGATCGCGGCCAAGGGCGAGCCCGTCGATCACTGGCTCGGGGTGCTGTCCGGCATGGTCAAGGTCGACACCACCATGGGCGGCGGCAAGAGCACCACCATCATCGGCATCACGGCGCGCGGCTGGCTGGGCGAAGGCTCGCTGCTGAAAAAGGAGCCGCGGCCCTACGAGGTGTTCGCGCTGCAGGACACGCGCATGGCTTTCATGCGCCGAGAGACCTTCGAGTGGCTGTACGAGAACAGCCTGGCCTTCAATCATTTCCTGGTCGGGCAGTTGAACGCGCGCCTGGGCCAGTTCGTCTCGCTGCTCGAACGGGCCCGCGTGCATGCGACGCCGGAACTCATAGCCTACGGACTGGCCACGCTGCTCGATTCGGATGACTGCCGTGTCTGCATTTCGCAGGAGGAACTGGGCCGGCTTTGCGGCGTCTCGCGCCAGGTCGCCGCGCGCGGGCTGCACAAGCTCATGGACGAAGGCGTGATCGACATCGAATACGGCGCGATCCGGGTCAAGGACATCCAGGGGCTGCATAGCGCGGCGCGGATGTAGGGGGCTGCCGCGCAAATCCACGGTCTCGCATGCGTCGCCGGGCAAATTGGGATACGCTGCGCGGCCACATGCATGAAGCGATCCTCTCCATCGACGGGCTTTCCAAGACCTACGCATCGGGCTTCTGCGCGCTGAAGAACATCAGCCTGGAGATCCGCCGCGGCGAGATCTTCGCCCTGCTCGGGCCCAACGGGGCGGGCAAGACCACCCTGATCAGCATCGTCTGCGGCATCGTCAACGCCAGCACCGGCAAGGTGACCGTCGACGGCCACGACATCGGCCGCGATTTTCGCGCCGCGCGTTCGCGCATCGGACTGGTTCCGCAGGAACTCACGACCGACGCCTTCGAGACCGTGTGGAACACCGTGAGCTTCAGCCGCGGCTTGTTCGGCAAGCCGGCCAACCCCGCGCACATCGAGAAGGTGCTGCGGGACCTGTCGCTGTGGGACAAGAAGGGCAGCCAGCTGCGCACGCTCTCGGGCGGCATGAAGCGCCGCGTGCTGATCGCCAAGGCGCTGTCGCACGAACCCAGCCTGCTGTTTCTCGACGAACCGACCGCCGGAGTGGACGTGACCCTGCGCCAGGACATGTGGGCGCTGGTGCGCTCACTGCGCGCTACCGGGGTGACGGTCATTCTCACCACCCACTACATCGACGAGGCCGAACAGATGGCCGACCGCATCGGCATCATCAGCAAGGGCGAGATCATCCTGGTGGAAGAGAAGGCGGAGCTGATGCGCAAGCTCGGGACCAAGCAGCTCACGCTGCACCTGGCGCAGCCGATCGAGCGCCTGCCCGAGGCGTTGGGCATGTATGCCCTGCAGCTGGCAAGCGGCGGCTCGGACCTGGTCTACACCTACGACGCCAGGACCGAACGCTCCGGCATCGGCCAGCTGCTGCAGGACCTGGAGGCCGCCGGTATCGACTTCAAGGACCTGGAGACCCGCCAGAGCTCCCTCGAAGACATCTTCGTGAACCTGGTGCGCGACACCGACCACCCATGAACCTCCACGCGATCCGCGCGATCTACCGCTTCGAGATGGCCCGCACCTTCAGGACGCTGCTGCAAAGCATCGTCTCGCCGGTGGTCTCGACCTCCCTGTACTTCGTGGTGTTCGGCTCGGCCATCGGCTCGCGCATACCGGAGGTGGGCGGCGTCAGCTACGGCGCCTTCATCGTGCCGGGCCTGGTCATGCTGTCCCTGCTGACGCAAAGCATCTCGAACGCCTCTTTCGGCATCTACTTTCCGAAGTTCTCGGGCACGATCTACGAGCTGCTGTCGGCACCGGTCTCGGCTTTCGAGATCGTCGTCAGCTACGTCGGGGCGGCGGCGACCAAGTCGATCGCGCTGGGCCTCATCATCCTGGCGACCGCCGCATTGTTCGTCCCCATGCAGATCCTGCATCCTGGCGTCATGCTGCTGTTCCTGGCACTGACGGCCGTGACCTTCAGCCTGCTCGGATTCATCATCGGCATCTGGGCCGATGGCTTCGAGAAGCTGCAGTTCATCCCGACCTTGATCATCACGCCGCTGACCTTCCTGGGCGGCAGTTTCTATTCCATCGACATGCTGCCGCCGTTCTGGCAGAAGGTGACCCTGTTCAACCCGGTCGTCTACCTGATCAGCGGCTTTCGCTGGAGCTTCTATGGCGTGGCCGACGTGGGCGTGGGCACCAGCCTGGCGATGACGCTGTTGTTCATGGCGGTCTGCATGGCCGTCGTGGCGTACATGTTCAAGACCGGTTACCGGCTCAAGAGCTGACCAGGTGCCCGTCAGTTGGGCACTATGCCCAGTGACTTGACCAGGGGCCCGAAGCGGGCCATGTCCTGCCTGATCAGCTGGTCCAGCTCCGTGGTCGGCCCCGGCGTCGGCTTGAGCCCGTACTCACCCAGCTTCTTGAGCACATCGGGCTGGCCGAGCGCCTTGTTGATCTCCGCATTGAGCAAGGTGACCACGTCGCGCGGCGTGGCGGCCGGCGCGAACATCGCGAACCAGACCGACACGTCCAGATCCGGGTGGAAGTCCTTGAACTGCGGCAAGGTGGGGAAGATTTCCTTGGCTTCCGGGCCGCTGGCCGCCAGCGGGATGACGGTGCCGGCCTTGATGAAAGGCATGGCTTCCACCACGCCCGTGATGATGGCGTCGATATCGCCGGCCAGCAGCCCCTGCAAGGCCGGCGACGTGCCTTTGTAGGCCACATGGGTCATTTGGATGCCGACCCGGCTGGCCAGCAGTTCCATCAGGATGTGCGTGGGGTGGCCGGAGCCGCCACTGCCGAAGTTGATCGCCTTGGGCTTGTCCTTGGCGCGCTGGACGAATTCGGCGAAGGTCTTGACGTTCAGCTTGGGGCTGACGGTCAGCACGACCGACGCCTTGCCCAGCAGGGCCACCGACTTGAAGTCCTTGAGCGGGTCGTACGGCAGCTTCGGATAGACGAAGGGATTGACCACCATCGCCGCATCGGGCGCCAGCAGCAGCGTGTGCCCGTCCCCGGGGCTCTTGGCCACGAAGTCGGCCGCGATCGCCAGCGCGGCGCCGGGCCGGTTGTCGACGAGAGCGGGTTGGCCGGTGGCCTCACCCAGCTTCTGCGCCATCAGCCGCGTCAACACGTCGCCGAGTGCGCCGGGCGGGCTGCCGACCACGATCCGGTACGGCCGCGCACCGAGCCCTTGCGCCGCCGCTTGCAGGCACGACGACAAGGCTGCGGCCGCCACGGCGATGCGGCCGAGGGCGGCGCGGCGGCCGGGGAGCGAGAAAAACGGGTTTTTCATGGGGTCTCCTGGGTTCTTCTGGGGGTCCTGGCCGGAGCGAGCCTGGCTTCGGCCATGCGCAGCCAGCTGTCCATCAATGGGTCCGTCGCTGCCTCCGGCCCGGCGATCAACTGGCGGATGCCGCAGCCGCGGGCAATCGCGAAGGTGAGACGCACCACCTCTTCGGCTTGCTGGTGACCGTGACCTGCGCGCACCAGTGCTTCCAGCCAGGCCTGTTCGACCGGCAGCCGGTAGGCGCGCGCCAGCTCCTTCACGCCGGTGCCCAGCTCGGATTCAGGGTCGATCATGACCAGGTCGAGCGACAGCAGGAAATCGTCGCTGAGGAAGAAGGCCTTGCTGTCCTCCATCAGGGCTAGCAGCACCTCGCGCGTGCTGGCACCGGCGCCGGCGATGCGCTGGAGGGCGCGTTCCTGGGTGGAGCGGTACACCTCCTCCAGCGCCCGCAGCACCAGCGCATTCTTGGTGGGAAAGTGGTGCGTGCTCGCCCCCTTCGACAGGCCCGCGTGCTCGGCGACGTCGATGGTGCGCAGGCCGACGTAGCGCCCCTTCTTGAGCAGTTCGATGGCGGCGCGAACCAGCTTTTCCTGCGTCTGCTGGATGCGTTCCGTCTGCGTGCGGCGCTGCGGCTGCCAGGAAGGCACCACGCTGTCTTCCATGATCAGCGGTGCGCGGAAACCGCGAAGCTCATCTCGCCCAGCCGGTCGCAGGCTACCCGCACGGTGTCGCCTGGGACGACCGGGCCCACGCCCTCCGGGGTGCCGGTGAGGATGACATCGCCGGGATGCAGCGTGTACATCGAGGACGCGATGGCGATCAGGTCGGGGATGTCGACCGTCATCGCGCCGGTGGAACTGTGCTGGCGCCGCTCGCCGTTGACCCAGAGCGACATCATCAGCGCGTGCGGGTCCGCCACTTCGTCCGCGGTGACGAACCACGGGCCGAGCACGGTGTAGCTGTCCGGCGACTTGCGAAAGCTGCGATCCTCGGTGCCGCGCACCGTCATGTCGAGGCCGATGCAGTAACCCGCCACATGCTGCATGGCGTCGGCACGCCGGATCGCATGACCGGCCGTGCCGATCACCACCGCCAATTCGACCTCGTGGTCGGTGCGCCGCTCCGGCAGGATCACCTGCACGCCCTCGGCGGGACCGGCGATGGCCGACGTCGCCTTCAGGAACAAGCCGTATTTCTCGGTCGGCCGCTCCACTCCTTCGAGCGCCTTGCGGTGCACGCCGTGATCGACGCCGGGGTCCCTGGTGTCCTGCTCCACGTGCAGGCGGTAGTTGGCCGGCGCTGCCATCACCTTGCTGGGATTGGTCAGCGGGCTGTGCAGGCGCACTTCGGACAGCGGCAGCCGCGGGGCCGCGATTCGCGCATTGCGCACCGCCGGCAGGAGCGCCTGGAGGTGGCGCACCAGCGGGTCCCCCAGCGGCACCGGCCAGCGCACGGGCGGCAGGACGTCCAGCGCGGCACTGACGTCGAGGACCATGTCGCCCTCGACCAGCCCGAGCCGATCATCATTGAATCGGCACAACTTCATCGTCTTTCTTCCTTCGGGTTCCAGAGCCAGTCGAGGCAGCGGTAATGGTCTTCGGCATTCCGTTCCTGCCACTGGGCGTTGCGCACCTCCGCCTCGACGCCGCCGGCGTGGAACTGGGGCCAGAGCGCGCGCGACTCGAGCACCACGCGGGCGGTCCGCATGAAGCGTTTGCGCTCGAACTGGGCGAAGGCGCGCGCGGGGTCGTCGGGGTGGGCGACCATCAGCTCACCGAGCGTGACCGCATCCTCCAGGGCCATGCCCGCGCCCTGGGCCAGGGACTGGAGCGTGGCGTGGGCGGCGTCGCCCAGCAGCGTCACGCGCCCCTCGTGCCAGCGCCGCACCGGCTCCCGATCGGCGATGGCCCAGCGGCGCGTCATGTTGAGGACACCGAGCACATCCTGCACTTCGGGCACCGCGCCAGCCGTGAGGGCAGCGATGTGCCTGCCGTATTCCACATCGGCGGGCTCGAGCGCGGCCGGCACCTGGAACACGCCGACCATGTTGATCTCGTCGCCACCGCGCAGCGGGTAGTAGATGACGTGGAAGCCGGCGCCCGTGAGCATGGTGACGCCGCGGCGGTCACGCATGCGGGACGGCGCCTTGTCCCGCGGCACGATGGTGCGATGCGCCACATAGCCGGTGTCGCGCCAGATGTCCGCCGGGTGCAGCTGCGCGCGCAGGCGCGAACGCAGGCCGTCGGCCGCGATGAGGGCGCTGCCGGAGATCGTTCGGTCATCGGCGGTGCGAACCTGCACCGTATCGCCTTGCTGGGCATACGAGGTGACCGTGGTCGCCTGGTTCAGGTCGACGTTCGGCAGCTTGCGGCAGGCGCGCAGCAGGATCTCGTGCAGATCGACGCGGTGGATCGCGATGTAGGGCGCAGTGAAGCGCCGCTCGAAAGCTTCACCCTTCAGCGGGATCCGGAAGATCGTGTCCCCGGAGCGGGCATCGAGCAACAGGATGTCGTCGGGCAGGTACGCCGCCTGCAGGACTTCTTCGCCCAGGCCCAGGCGCGCCAGCATCGGCAGCACGTTGGGCCCGATCTGGACGCCGTAGCCGATGGGCGCGATCTCGGCCGACTGCTCCAGCAGCCGGACCTGCATGCCCTGTTGGCCGAGAGTCACCGCCGTAGCGACGCCGCCGAGACCGCCGCCCACCACGATGACGGGCGCATTCTGCTTGCGCATGTTCAAGAGACTTCCTTCAGGCGTCGTGCAGCTGGTGAAAGCCGCTGAACTTCATCAGGCCCTCGTCGCTGAGGGCCACCAACAGCGCATCCGCGCTCACCGCATGGGCGACCCGGGTGCCGAGCGGCGCCACGAACACGTCGCCAAAGGCCCAGTCGAAGCGCTGCTCACCCACCTCGGTGCTGCCGCTGCCGCCCAGGACCACGTAGATCTGGTTGGCGTGCTGGCTGTAGGGCCGGTTGCGCCAGCCGGCCCGCCACTGATGCACCTTGATCGTGATGGTGCGCATCGTTGCGGAGCTCACGTCGATCGTGCGGCCGAACCAGGGATCCCCGTCCGTTGCCGTCGCGAGCTGCTGCTGGATGCTTTCGCTCGAAATGCGCATCGGGGAAGCCGGCTCGTGCTGCGCATCGGCCTCCCAGTGCTGCGGGTGGTCCTCCGCCGTCATGGGCTCGAGCAGGTGCACCAGCGGCAAGTCGAGGCAGTCGAACCAGAAGGCCTGCTCGGCGCCGTCATGGCCATGGCCGTGCCAGTGCCCACCCGGGGTGAGCACGATGTCGCCGGTTTCCATCGGGTGGCGCTTGCCGTCGACCACCGAATACGAGCCGCGCGACTCCAGGATGACGCGCAGGGCGTGCGACGAATGGCGATGCGAGCGCGCGTGCTCGCCAGGCAGGATGGACTGGTAAGCGCCCACCAGGGTGCGGGTGGTCGCGAAGTCGTTGCCGGGACACGGGTTGCGCAGCACGAAGTTGCGTCGTTCGGCGAGGTCGGTGCCGATCACGCGCCCGGCGGCGACCAGCGCCGGGCGGATGTCCGCGTAGCGCCAATGCACGGGAACGAAGCGCGACCTGGCGCGTGGCCACATCAGCGGCTGGGGGCGGGCGATCCACCCGGGGGTGCAGTTCTGCGCGTCGATGTGCCGGATCAGCCCCTCGACGTCTTCGATGGTGTCGGGCGACCTGCCCGCGGACTGGAATGCTTGGGTCATCGATGTACGAGTGGGGTGCCGACAGCGCCGGATACAAACCGTCTGGCTGGTTTGTAAATAAGAAGCTGTTCCCGTGCGATGGGAGTTTCCCTAGGAGCCTGTGCGACACTTTCGGTTCCCGAAACAGCAAGGCCACCGATGGGACTCACGAAGCGCTTCATGGAATTCGAGGAGGAGCGGGATGCCGCTCGTTCCGCCCTGCAGGAACTGCTCGACATCGGCCGGATCGGCTATCCCGCGACGGTGAAGATCGCCGAACGTGTGGTTGCCGACGGCAACCTCGACTCGCTCAGCGCGGTGCAGAAAGAAGTCTTCCACCGGTTCATCGCGCCCAAGCTGAGAATCGCCTGCGAGGTGTGCATGGCGCAGATTCCTCTCGCCAGCTACCCCGAAGTGATCGCCAGCCCGGAATTCGAGGGGCAGATTCTTTGCGACGGGTGCCTGCTGCCCCGCTAGCACCGGCGGGGACCGCCGCGGCTTGCTCGCGTGGTGCTCAGTCGGCCGGCAACAGGCGGATCCCCGTTTCTCCCGCGCGCTGCAGCTGTTCCACCAACCCGAGCTCCCAGTCGAGGTAGGCGCGAAAGCCTGCATCCCGCCGCTGCAAGTCGGCGTGGTGGTAGGGGCTGAACCAGTGATCGTCGTCGCCGGTGAGCACACCGTCGGCGCCGCTACTGGTCGGCAATCCCGCCGCCAGCCAGGCCTGCGTGCCGCCGACCAGGTTGCGCACGTCGCGTCCGGTGCGCTGCGCGAGCTCGGCCGCCACGCTGCGGGCCAGCACGCCGTCGGGTGAGGTCAGCACGATCGCCTGCGTCGGGGGCAAGTCCTCGATGAAGGAAACCAGCCGGTCGGGGACGGCGAAGCGCGCACCGGTGGCGTGGACTTTTTCGTAGCTGGCGCGGCGGTCGACGTCGAACAAACTGGCCTGGCCCGCGCGCAGCAGCGCGGCGGCTTGCTGCGGCCAGATCTGCGCCGCCGGTGCGTGCAGGCTGAGCACGCGGACCGGCTCCGGCCCGGTGACCAGCTCCGCGCCCGGGCGCGGCGCATACACGTAGACCTGGTGCGCGCCCAGCTGCGCCAGCCATGCCGCCGTGGTGAGCGCGCGCACGCCATCCCAGTCGGCCAGCACGATCCGCGCGCCACGCGTGGCGGCGTATTCGTCGGTGGCCTGCACCAGCTGCCCGCCCGGCGCCCAGCGCCAGCCTGGCAGGTGGCCGGCCTCGTACTCCTGGCGCGTGCGCACGTCGAAGTGGTACACCGTGTGCCGGCCCTGGTCGGCCTCCAGCAGCGCAAGTTCCTCCAGGCCGATGCGCTGGACGCCGGCGCGTCCGGCGACACGCGCGGCGCGCTCGCGAGCTTGCGCCAGGGTCGCCGCGCCGGGCTCCGGCAGCGAGCCGTCGCGTCCATGCGCGAGCGTGCGGCCCGCCAGCAGCCAGGCCATCGTGCCGTCCTTCAGCGACACCACCGGATTCGGGATGCCGGCATCGATCAGCGTCTGCGCGCCGACGATGCTGCGCGTGCGGCCGGCGCAGTTGACCACCACCAGCGTCTGCGGATCGGGCGCCAGCTCCTGGATGCGATAGACCAGTTCCGCGCCCGGCAGGCTGTGGGCGAACGGCAGGCTGAAGTCGCGAAATTCCTCCGGCGTGCGGCTGTCCACCACCACCATGCGGTCACCGCGCGCGACGCGCTCTTGCAGTTCGTCGGCCGAGATCCACGGGGTGTGCTTCTCGTGCTCGATGAGCTCGCCGAACGCCTTGCTCGGCACGTTGGTGCCGCTGAACACCTCATGGCCCGCCGCCGCCCAGGCGTCGGTGCCGCCGGCCAGCACCGAGACGTTGCGCCAGCCTAGCCGCACCAGCTTGGCAGCCGCCTCGTGCGCCAGGCTCTCGTCGCCATCCACCAGCACCACGCGCGTGTCGCGCCGCGGCACCAGCCGATCGATCTGCAGCTCCAGCCGCCACAAGGGCGCCGACGCCGCGAACAGCAGGTGCCGGTGCGCGAACACACCGGTCTCGCGGACGTCGAGCACCGCGATCTCGGCGCCGTCGTGCAGGGCTGCCTGCAAATCATCGGCTGCGATCAGCGGATGGCGGATACCCGGCGGCGCGGCGAAGGTGCGGAAGCTGCCGCCCTCGCGGCTTTCGAACACCACGCGCCGCGGCAAGCGGTCCAGCGCCAGGCCATAGAAGTGCAGGTGCAGCGAAGGCTCCTCGCCGACCGTCTCGATCGTGTGGACATCGGTCGGCGTGAGCGTCACCGACGTGCCGGGCACCACGTCGACCGTCCGCGTTTCGTGCAGCCGCTCCTGCGCCGGATCGCCGGTCGGCTCGCGCCGGAAGAAGACGTTGCGTTCGTTGCCGCGCACGCCGGCGATCACGGCCCATGTGGTGTGGTCGTGCGGGCGTTGCGAAGTGCCCGGCGGGTTCACCGCCACGTAAAGCGCGTGGCGGCCGTCGCGTTCTTCGGACAGCCGATAGACCGGCACCCCGGCCGAAACGTTGGACGGGAAATGCGCGGCGGGGAACAGGTGCTGCTGCGCCGCCAGCTCCTGCAGCGCCGCGGCGACTTGCGCCAGTTGCTGCGGCGTTGCCTTGTGCGCGTCGGGTGCGACACGGTGCACCGTGCCGTAGAAAGCCGCGACGGCGGCCGCGCGCTGCGTGGCGATATCGCCGGCGGCCGGATCGGGATGGGCGGAAGTGGAGGTCATCCCCGCACGGTACGCCCGGTGCCACCGATTGCCAACGACGCAATCCCTCTATCGATATGCGCCTGCCGAGGCTGCCCGCCGGCGCGGCGAACGCCTATGCATATTCGCAAATCTTCGTTCGCGCCGCCGACCAGGCTGCCTAGATTCCGGTGCTCCCCATCACCCGCAGCGAGCCTCTCCATGCACAAGCGTCTCTTCCTGAAGCACTCCACGGCCGCCCTCGCCGGCGCGCTCGGCAGCTTTCCGCTGTTCGCCTCGCCAGCCACCGGCGCTGCCGCTGCCGCGGCCTTTCCCGCGAAGCCGGTGCACCTTGTCGTGCCGGTGGCCGTCGGCGGCAGTGCCGACAAGCTCACCCGCGTGCTGGCGGAGCGGCTGTCGGCCTTGTGGGGCCAGAACGTGCTGGTCGAGAACGTGGTCGGCGCCAGCGGCACCATAGGCGCGGGACGCGTCGCCAAGGCGGCGGCGGACGGCTACACCCTGCTGCAGGGTGGCGAAGGAGTCACGCTCAACGCGATCCTGTTCCCGCGCCTGCCTTACCAGACCGACGAGGCTTTCGCACCCTTGATCAAGGCGGTGGTGAATCCCCAGATCCTGGTGGTCCATCCGGCAACCGGCATCCAGAGCTTCGCCGACTACATCGCGCGCGCCAAGGCGAAGCCGCTGTCGATCTCGCTCGCGCTGCCCGGCGCTGGCGGCATTGCCCATGTGGCGCACGAGCTGATCACCCAGCAGACCGGCGCCCGCGTGAACTACATCCCTTACTCGGGCGGCGGGCCGGCGACGGTCGACGTGCTCGCGGGCCATGTCGACGCCACCTTGATCACCCTCGCTGCGGTGACCGACCATGTGCGCTCCGGCAAGCTGCGCGCGCTGGCGGTGACCACGCCTTACCGATCGCCGGCAGTGCCCGGAGTACCGACGATGAACGAAGCCGGCCTGCCGGGTTTCTCGGTGGAGAGCTGGCAGGGCTTCTTCGCGCCGGGTGCGACGCCGCCGGCCATCGTCGACAAGATCAATCGGGACATGCAGGCCGTGCTGCAGCAGCCGCAGGTGCGCGAGCGGCTGCAGGACCTGGGCTTCAAGGTGGTTGGTGGCAGTCCATTGGAACTCTCTGCCAGCCTGCGGGCCGAACGCCAGCGCTACGCCCAGGTGATCCAGACCGCCGGCATCACGCTGAACTGAAGGCACGCCGATGACCGTCATCCAATCGACCCCGGCCGGCACGCCCGCCCACGCAACATCCAGTGTCACTGCCGCCACGTTGCAGCAGTGGCTGCGCGACGGCGACGAGATCGCGCTGCTCGACGTGCGTGAACACGGGCAGTACGGCGAAGGGCATCCCTTTCTCGCCGTGTCGGCGCCCTACAGCCGGCTCGAGCTGGAAGTTCCGCGGCTCGTGCCGCGCCGCGACACCCGTGTCGTGCTGATCGACGATGCCCATTCCGGCGTCGCCGAGCGCGCGGCAACACGCCTGCTTGCGATCGGCTACACGCAGGTGGGGACACTGGCCGGCGGCGCGCAGGCGTGGGGCGCGGCGGGTCGCACGCTGTTCCAGGGGCAGAACCTGCCGTCCAAGACCTTCGGCGAACGGGTCGAACACGCATTCGGCGTGCCGCACATCAGCGCCACCCGGCTGCAGGGCTGGCTGGCCAGCGGCAAGCCGGTGGTCTTGCTGGACGGCCGCACGCCGCAAGAACACCGCAAGATGACCATTCCAGGCGCGATCCCGCTGCCCAACGGCGAACTGGCGCTGCGCTGGCCCAGCGTCGTCGCGGATCCGGACGTGCCGGTCGTGGTGCACTGCGCCGGACGCACGCGCAGCATCGTCGGCGCGCAGACGCTGCGCGATCTCGGCCTGCCCAACCCGGTCTACGCACTGGAGAACGGCACGCAGGGCTGGGCCCTGGAAGGGCTGGAGCTGGAGCGCGGCAGCGCGCGCGAGTTGCCCACCGCACCGGGCAGCGACGCGCGCGAAGCAGCGCGGCGTGCTGCGCAGGCGCTCGCCGCCCGCAACGGCGCCGCCGTGCTCGGCGCCCAGCAGGCACAGGTCTGGCTGGACGACGCCCGGCGCACCACCTTCGTCTTCGACGTCCGCACCGACGCCGAGTTCGCCGCCGGGGCCCGCGCCGGTGCGCAGCACGTGCCGGGCGGCCAGTTGCTGCAGACCACCGACCAGCACGTTGGCGTGCGCAATGCGCGCATCCTGCTGCTGGACGAGGATGGCATCCGCGCGCCCGTGATCGCCGCCTGGCTGCGGCGGCTCGGACACGAGGCCGCCACCGTCGACGCGCGAGCGCCCTTGCGGCTGCCGATTGCCAGCGGCGCCGCCTTGCCGCCGGCGCCCGGGGCCGCACCGGTCGAGACGCTGCTGGCGCTGGCGGCGGCCGGCCGGCGCCTGCCGCTGCTGATCGACCTGCGCCCATCCGCGCGCTTTCGACAAGGCCATGCGGACGGCGCACACTGGTCGATCCGCCCACGCGTCGCCGCCGATGCGCCCCGCCTGGCGGAAGGTGACTTGCAGCGGGCGGTCTGGCTGCTCGCGGACGACGAAGGCGTCGCCCGACTCGCCGCACGGGACCTGCGCGAGGCCGGTCACACGCAGCTCGCGTGGTTTAAGCCGGCCGACCTCGCCGATTCTGGCTGGCCGCAGCAGGCGACACCGCGCGTGCCCCCCGACGCCGAGGCGATCGACTACCTGTTCTTCGTGCACGACCGGCACGAGGGCAACCTCGATGCGGCGCGCCGCTACCTGCAATGGGAGACCGGCCTGCTGGCGCAATGCGCGCCCGACGAGCTGGCCGTGTTCCGGCTGCCGGGCGACGCTGCGCGGGTGCCCGCCTTCGCCTCATAAGCTTGCTCGCAAACCTTCGTTGCCGGCGCGGCGCCCGCTGCGCACCATGCACTCCCTGTCTGCTTCCTGAAGTCACCATGAACGCCTTCTCCATCACCCCCGTGCGGTTCACCCTCCACGCCCTCGTCGCCGGCCTGTGCCTGACGGCGGCTGCGGCCCACGCGGACGCCACGCTCGACAAGATCCGCCAGCAACGCAAGGTGGTGATCGGCGTGATCGTCGGCGGCGGCCCCTTCGGCGCCATCGATCCGGCCACCCAGCAGCTGGTCGGCTGGAACCCGGAGCTGGCGCGCGAGCTCGGCAAGCGCCTCGGCGCCGAGGTCGAACTGGTGCAGGTGCAGCCGCCCACGCGGGTGCAGTTCCTGCAGTCCGGCAAGGTCGACCTGCTGATCGCCTCGATGGAATACACGCCCGAGCGCGGCGAGATCCTGGGCTATGCGCCCACGCCCTTCTACCGCGTCGGCGGCAGCGCCGCGGTGCTGAAGGACAGCGGCATCTCCAGATGGGAAGACCTGCGCGGCAAGACCGTCTGCGCTTCGCAGGGCAGCAGCTACAGCAAGCCCCTGCAGGAGCAGTACGGCGCCCAGGTGCGCGGCTTCAAGACCTCGTCCGAATCCCTGCTGGCCCTGCGTGGCGGCGCCTGCGTCGCCGCGGTGCATGACGCGACGCTGATCCATCCCTTGCTGCGCCAGCAGGGCGAATGGGCCGGGTACCACGCGCCGATCGCCGGCGAGATCCTGCCCTCGCCGTCGGTGGTCTGGACGCGCAAGGGCGAGGCCGACACCATCGCCGCCGTCGATCGCGTGGTGCAGGACTGGCATCGCAGCGGCTGGCTGATCGCCACGGAAAAACGGCTGGGCATCACGCCGCCGCAAGCGCTGCTGCCCGAACTGCAGGCCCGCTTCAAGAAACCTTCCTGATCGCCATGAACCGCTCCACCCGCTTTCTCCTCACCGCCGCCGCCATCGCCTTCACGGCTGCGGCGCACGCCGACGCCACCCTGGACAAGATCAGGCAGCGCGGCATCCTCGCCGTCGGCATCGACGGTGCCAGCCCGCCGTTCGGGACCCTCGACCAGGGCTCCGGCAAGACCGGCGGTTACCAGTCCGAACTGGCGGCCGACCTCGCCCGCCGCCTCGGCGTGAAGCTGGAGACCGTACCCGTCACCGCCGCCACGCGCGTGCAGTTCCTGCAGGCCGGCAAGGTCGACCTGCTCGTCGCCAACATCCAGTGGACGCAGGAGCGCAGCGAGATCCTCGGCTTCGCACCGACCCCGTACGACCTGGTGGGCGGCGCCGCCGTCGTCGCCAAGGCCAGCGGCATCCGGCGCTGGGAAGACCTGCGCGGCAAGGTCGCCTGCGTCTCGCAGGGCAGCAACTTCGCCAAGCCGCTGGCGGAGCAGTACGGTGCCATCGTCAAGGGGCTCAGGGGCATTCCCGAGTCGCTGCTGGCCCTGAAGGGCGGCAACTGCGCGGCCTCGGTGCACGTGCAGCCGGCGCTGCACTACACCCTCAACGGTCCGGCCGCCGCCGAGTGGAAGGACTACGCGCTGGCCACCGAAGACCAACTGATTCCTTCGCCCACCGTGGTCTGGACGCGCCGCGGCGAGGCCGACACCATCGCCTTCGTCGACCAGGCGGTCCAGGACTGGCACCGCTCCGGGCTGCTGCTCGCCTCGGCCCGCCGCAACGGCGTGCCTGACGCCTACATCACGGTGCGCAACCAGCGCGCCCGGCAAGGCAAGTTCGACCGCGCGCCGTTCGACTTCGCCGTGTACGCCGACGCGGCCAGGCGATGAGCAGCGCCCTGCGCCTGTCGCTGCGCGTGCGCAGCGTCTGCCTCTCGCCCAACGCCGCCGCCGGCCAACGCGCGGCCGCCCTGGCCGCGCAGGGTCGCGACATCATTGCCCTGAACGCCGGCGAGCCCGACTTCGACACCCCCGAGCCGATCAAGCAGGCGGCCATCGCGGCGCTGCACCGCGGCGAGACCAGGTACACCTCCAGCCAGGGCACGGCGGTCCTGCGCAAGGCGGTGGTCGCCAAGTACGCGCGGGAGAACGGCCTGAGCTTCACGCCGGCCGAGATCCTGGTGGCCAACGGCGGCAAGCAGGTGATCTTCGATGCGTTCGCCGCCACGCTGGACCCGGGCGACGAGGTCATCGTGCCGGCACCGTACTGGCCTTCCTTTCCGGACATCGTCCGGGTGAACGATGGCGTGCCGGTGATCGTCCCCTGCGACCGGGCCGCCGGCTTCAAGCTGGGCGCCGCCGCGCTGGAGTCGGCGATCACGCCGCGCACGCGCTGGCTGGTGCTGAACACGCCGGGCAACCCCACCGGCGCCGTCTATACCGGCGCGGAACTGGCGGCGCTGGCCGCCGTGCTGCGCCGGCATCCGCAAGTGGCGATCCTGCTCGATGAGTTGTACGAGCACATCTGGTTCACGCCCGAGCCGCCACCGCACTGGCTGCATGTGGCGCCGGACCTGCGCAGCCGCACGCTGCTGGTCAACGGCGCCTCCAAGACCTATGCGATGACGGGGTGGCGCATCGGCTACGGCGCTGGCCCCGCGCCGCTGGTCGAGGCCATGACGGTGATCCAGTCGCAGGTTTCCTCCGGCAGCAACTCGATCGCGCAGGCGGCGGTCGCCGCCGCCCTGGACGATCCGGACCAATCGTTCGTCGCCCGGGCGCGGTCCGCCTACCGGGGCCGCGCTGCATTCGTGGCCGAAGCGATCAACGCCATCGACGGCCTGGCGCTGCTGCCGCTGCACGGCGCCTTCTTCGCCTTCGTGCATTGCGGCGCATTGATCGGCCGCCTGCGGCCGGACGGCCGGCCGCTCTCGTCCGACGCCGACTTCGTCGACTGGCTGCTGCAAGCACAAGGAGTGGCCGTGGTGGCCGGGGGCGGCTTCGGGCTGTCGCCCTACTTCCGGATCTCCACCGCGGCCAGCGAGCAGATGCTGGCCGAGGCGCTGCGGCGCATTGCGCGCGCGGTGGCCACGCTGCGCCCGGCGATCACACCCGCTGCCGCGGTGCTGGAGCCGGCCACATGAACGCAGACTGGCTGCCGCAGGGCGTGGACGCGCTCCGCCATGTCGGCCTGAACTACGCCTTCGTCCTCGATGCCGCCGAGCGCGAGGCGTTCGTGCGTGGCCTCGGCGTGACACTGCAACTGTGCCTGCTGACGATTCCGTGCAGCCTGGTGGCCGGCGTCCTGCTGGCCTCGGCGCTGACCTCGCAACGCGGCTGGCTGGCGGGTCCGGCACGCGCGTTCGTCGAAGTGACACGCAACACGCCGACGCTGGTGCAGCTGTATTGCGCCTTCCTGGTGCTGAACATGCTGGTCACGCAGCAGTTCCGCCTGCACGGCGGCACCAACCCGCTGACGCCGTTCGTGTGGGTGGTGATCGTGGTGTCGCTGCACAAGGGCGCGTTCCATGCGGAGGCGCTGCGCGCCGGCATCGAGGCGGTGCCGCGCATCACGCTGGAGGCCGGGCGCTCGCTCGGCTTCTCGCGCCGCCAGCTGCTGCTGCAGGTGCAGTTGCCGCTGGCCCTGCGTTTTGCGCTGCCTTCGCTGGTGAACAACGTCGTCGACCTGGTGAAGATGACCGCCGTTGCCTCGGCGATCGCGGTCGGCGACGTGACCTACGAGGCCATCATGATCTGGACCCAGCGCGACAACGTGCTGGAGCTGCTGCTGTTGATCCTGCTCTGGTTCGGCCTGCTCACCTGGCTGGTGAGCCTGGCGGGCCGGCGACTGGAGACGCACCTGAGGATGCCCGGCTATGGCCAATGATCTCGTGCTCCCGACCGCCGGCGGCGGCCGCCCCTTTCCGCTCACGCTGCGGCGGCTCTCGGCCTGGCAGCTGGCCCTGCTGGGGGCCTGCTTCACGGTCGCGACGTGGGTCGCCACCGGCACCACGCCGACGGCGTTCGTCCACCTCTGGACCTGGGCGCCGACACTGGCGCGCGGCATGCTCGCCAACATCGGCATCAGCCTGCTCGCGATGGCGCTGGGCACCGTGATCGGCCTGGTCGCCGGCGCCCTCTCGCTGTCGCCAGTCGGACCGGTGCGGGCTTTGGCGCGAGCCTACGTGCAGGTGTTCCGCAACGCCCCGCTGCTGGTGCTGATCTATTTCACCACCTACGTGTTCCCGTTCGAGATCCACGTCCTCGGCGTCGCCCTGCCCTTCCCCGACTGGCTCAAGGTGGTGCTGGGGCTGGCGCTGCCGGCCAGCGCGCAGGTGGCTGAGATCTTCCGCGGCGCGATCCAGTCGATCCCGAGCGCGCAGTGGGAGGCGGCGCAGTCGCTGGCCTTCCGGCGCCGCCAGATCTTCCGGCTGATCGTGTTGCCCCAGTGCCTGCGGCGGATGCTGCCGCCCTGGATGAACCTGTATGCCAGCATCACCATGAGCACCTCGCTCGCCTCGCTGGTCGGCGCGCACGACGTGGTGGATGCGGCGCAGATCGCCAGCAACACCGTGGCGCGCACCGACTTCACCATCCTCGTCTACGGCGCCCTGCTGGCGCTGTTCTTCGCCTACTGCTACCCGATTGCCCGGGCCACCCGCGCCCTGGAGCGCCGCCATGAACGCCACTGAAGCCTTCCTCAAGCCCGCGCCCGCCGTGGTGAACCTGCCTCTGGTGCAACTGCGGGACGTGCACCTCGCCTTCGGCGCCACCGAGGTGCTGCGCGGCATCGACCTCGAGGTGCACCGCGGCCGCGCCGTGAGCATCGTCGGCCCGTCCGGCTCCGGCAAGTCGACGCTCCTGCGCTGCATCACGGGGCTGGTGGCGCCGCAACGCGGGGAGATCCGCGTCGGCGAGACCGACGTCCGTTCGCTGCGCACCGAGGGGGAGCTGATCGCCTTGCGCAAGCGGGTCGGCTTCGTGTTCCAGCAGTACAACCTCTTTCCGCATCTCACGGTGCTGCAGAACCTGGTGATCGCGCCGACCCGGGTGTCCGGCCGCTCCCACGCTGACGCCGAGCGCGACGCGCGCGCCCTGCTGGAGAAGGTGCGCCTGTCGCACAAGGAAGCCGCTTACCCGGGCGAACTCTCGGGCGGCCAGCAGCAGCGCGTGGCGATCGCCCGTGCGCTGGCGATGCGCCCCGAGTTGATCCTGTTCGATGAAGTCACGTCCGCGCTCGACCCGGAAACCGTGGGCGAGGTGCTGACCGTCATCCGCGAGCTGGTGCGCGAAGGCATGACCTGCGTGCTGGTCACGCACGAGATGCGCTTCGCCGAGGAGGTCAGCGACCACGTCTATTTCACCGAAGGCGGACGGGTGGTCGAGCACGGCCCGCCGTCGCGGCTGTTCGGCGCCCCCGCGCACGAGCGCACCCGCAACTTCCTGCAGCGGGCGCCCAGCGGCGCCACCGGGCTGTCACCGCTGGCCCGCGCTTGAGCCCCTTTCCACCACCGGGACAACAACGATGACCACCGATACCCCCGCCATCACCCGCGAGCGCCAGCTCGCCGTCGCCGCCACGCTCGACCGCGTACGCGCACTCGCCGCGAGCACGCCCGACCGCGTGACTCTGACGCGGATCGCGTCCGAGCTGGCGCTGCTCGCCGCGCGACCGGAGCTGTTCCCGCGCAGCGACTTTCCGGCGCCGCAGGCGAGCCAGGGCGCAGGCGCTTCGACCCGCTACCGCCTGAACCCGCAGGACAGCGACGAGGACATCGCGCTGTACCTCAACTCGATCAACCCGGGCAAGAGCACGCCACCGCACAACCACGACACCTGGGCCGTGATCGTGGCCCTGGAGGGCCGGGAGGAGAACCGCGTCTATCGCCGCACGGACGACGGCAGCCGGCCTGGCCACGCGCGCCTCGAAGTGGAGCGCGAAGTGACGGTGCAGCCCGGCACGCCGATCACCTTCCTGCCGCAAGACCTGCACAGCATCCACGTCACCGGCGATCGGCCGACGCTGCACTTCCACCTGTACGGACAGCCGCTGGAAACACTGACCGGCCGCATCGGGATCGACCTGGAGACGGGCGAGATCGTGAACTACAACGCCAGGCACTTCAGCCGCAGCGAGGAGCGCGCATGAGCGGGCCCGCCACCCGCCTGCTGCAGGCCGGATCCCCCGTGCTGCGCAGCGGCAGCGGACCGGTGAATGTGCCGGTGGTGCGAACCAGCACGGTCCGGTTCGAAAGCTCCGCCGCGCTGGAGGACCACCAGAGCCGCCGCAGCGCCGGTGAACGCGTCGCCAGCTATGGCCGCCACGGCCTCGACACGCACCAGGCGCTGGAGGACGCGGTCACGGAGCTGGAAGGCGGCCATCGGGCGTTTCTGGCGCCCTCGGGCCTGGCGGCGATCAGCCTGGTGCTGCTCGCGTTGCTGTCGCCCGGCGACCATGCCCTGGTTGCCGACAGCGTCTACTCGCCGGTGCGCCGCGTCGACCAGACGCTGCTGCAGCGGCTGGGCATCTCGCTGGAATACTTCTCGCCGGGCCGCGACGACCTGGCTGCATTGATCCGCCCGAACACACGGCTGCTTTACCTGGAGTCGCCCGGCTCGTTGCTGTTCGAGGTGCTGGACCTGCCGGCACTGGCCGCCATTGCCAGGTCGCACGGCATCACCGTCGCCGCCGACAACACCTGGAGCGGCGGCTGGTTCTGCAAGCCGCTGGCGCTGGGCGCGAACATCTCGATCCAGGCCGCGACCAAGTACATCGCCGGCCACTCCGACCTGATGCAGGGCATCGCCGTGGTGGACAGCCCGGCGCTCGCCCGCACGCTGGCCACCGCGCACGAAGCCCTGGGCCTGACGATAGGCCCCGACGATGCCTACCTGGCCTTGCGCGGCCTGCGCACCTTGCCGGTCCGGCTGGCGCAGCACCAACGGCATGCGCTGCGGGTGGCGCAGTGGCTGCACGCGCATCCGTCGGTCGAGCGCGTCTTCTACCCGGCCTTGCCCGGCGACCCCGGCCACGCCCTCTGGAAGCGCGACTTCAGCGGCGCCAGCGGCCTGTTGTCCATTGCCCTGCGCGACGCCGACGCGCAGCAGGCCCGCGCCTTCGTCGACGGCCTGCGCCACTTTTCCATCGGCGCCTCCTGGGGCGGCTACGAAAGCCTGGCCCTGATTGCCGCGCCGGGGCGGCTGCGGGAGCACGGCGGCTGGCACGGCTCGGAGCCGGTGGTGCGCCTGCACGTCGGCCTGGAGGATCCCGCCGACCTCATCGCCGACCTGCAACAGGCCCTGGCGCGGGCGGTTCCCGTGCGGCAGGATCGCGCCGCCGCATGAGCAGCCGCCGTCGGGGCCGGCACCCAGGGGTGTTAGCTCATGCCCATATGCATAGCAGCAGATGATCGTTGGCGTTCCGGCAGGCGTCCCACAGAATGCCGCCATGCAGAGATTCGCCCGTCCATGAACTTCCAGCAACTGCGGTCCGTGCGGGAGACCGTGCGGCGCGGCTTCAACCTGACCGAGGTCGCCAACGTCCTCTACACCTCGCAACCGGGCGTGAGCCGGCAGATCCGCGAACTCGAGGAGGAACTGGGCGTCGAGATCTTCGTGCGTGCCGGCAAGCGGCTGACCGGGCTGACCCCGCCGGGCGAGGGCCTGCTGCCGATCGTCGATCGCCTGCTGCTGGAAGCCGAGAACCTGCGCCGGGCCGGCGCCGATTTCTCCGCCAGCGAAGTGGGGCGCCTGCACGTGGCCGCCACGCACTCGCAAGCCCGCTATGCGCTGCCGCCCGCCGTGCGCGACTTCCGTGCGCTCTATCCGCGCGTGACGCTGCACATGCACCAGGGCTCGCCGCACCAGGTGGCCGAGATGCTGCTGAGCGGGCAGGCGCAGATCGGCGTCGCCACCGAGGCGCTGGCGGACTACGAAGGACTGGTGACCCTGCCCTGCTATCGCTGGACGCACAGCATCGTCGTGCCGCCCGGGCACCCGCTGCTGGACGCCGAAACGGTGGACCTGGCCGCCCTGGCGGCGCATCCCATCATCACTTACGAGCAGGGGTACACCGGTCGCGCCCATATCGACGAGGCCTTCACGCGCGCCGGCCTCACGCCCGAGATCGTGCTGACGGCGATGGACGCGGATGTCATCAAGACGTATGTGGACCTGGGCATGGGCGTGGGCATCGTCGCCTCGATCGCCGTCGACACCGAGCGTGACCAGCACCTGCGGGTGATCGATGCGCGCCATCTCTTCGAAGTGAACCTCACCCGGCTGGCGGTGCGGCGCGGCGGCTGGCTGCCGGACTACGCTTTTCGTTTCGTCGAGAGCTTCGCCCCGACCCTCAAGCCCGCAGTGGTGCAGGAGGCCTTGCGCGCACGGGAGTCGCCCAGGGCGGCCTGAGCCGCAGAAGCCCGGGAACCCGCGGACGGACCCGGCCGGGCAGGCCTATTCTTCGGCCGTGAATCCCGACGCCCGGACGATCGGCTCCCAGTGGGCCATGTCCGCTTTCAAGCTCGCCGCCAGGCTGTCCGGCGAGCTTGGCGCGACCTCGGTGGCGACCGCCGCATACGCGTCGCGCACGGCCGCTGTCGCCAGCACCTCGTTGATGGCGGCGGATGCCGCGGCAACGATGGCACGCGGGGTCCTGGCGGGCATGAACACGCCCATCCATGTGACGGTCACGACGTCCTTGTAGCCGCTCTCGATCATCGTCGGCACGTCGGGCAGGAACTGCGAGCGCTGCTGGCCGGTGGTGGCCAGCACCCGCACGCGACCGCCCTTGAGTTGCGGCAGGGCCTCGCTCAGCGGATTGAAGCCCAGTGCGATCTGTCCTCCCATGATGTCCTGCAATGCCGGGGCGCCACCCTTGTAGGGCACGTGCGTCAGGGCGACGTCCGCGGCGCGCGCGAACATGGTCCCGGCGAAGTGGGGCGTGCCACCGGGCCCGGTGCTGGCGAAGGAAGCGAACTGCGGGTTCGCTTTCAGCCAGCGCACCAGGTCCGCCGGGCGCTTGACGGTCTCGGGAACCATGGGCCCGACGCAAAGCGCGAGCGAAGTCCGTCCGCACATGGCCACGGGCGAAAGGTCATTGACCGGGTCGTAACCCAGCCGCCGGTAGCTATGCGGAAAGATGGTCAACGCGAAGTCGGGAGTGAACAGCATGGTCGAGCCGTCCGGCGGGCTGTTCTTGACCGCTTCCACGGCGATCCGGCCGGTCGCCCCCGGCCTGCTTTCCACGATGATCCCTGCGGGATAGGACCGGGCCAGCCCGGCCACCACCGGCCGGGCTGCTGCGTCGACGCCGCCGCCGACCGGGAAGCCGATGATCATCCGCGCCGGCTTGGATTGCGCAGTCGCCTGGCCGGCGCCGAACAGCAGCGCCGGCAGCAGCTTGTTGAATTCACGCCGGGCGAGACCCGATCGGTTTTGCATGGCTTGCTCCCTTTGAAACGTTGGGACGGTCCTGAACAGATCCCTTGCTTCGAATTTAGACAGCCGCGTGCATTGCGCGCGCAGGGTTTTCCCGACAAGGCACCCGTGTATGCCACCGATCGGGCCTGCGCTTGCGATTCGCATGTGCGCTTTCTCGGCGCTGCGCG
>JAQGMY010000172.1 GCA_028292105.1 Ramlibacter sp. | reverse complement strand
TCGGCCGCCAGGGTGGGCAGCTGGTCTATGGCGGCGGCAACAACGGCCTCATGGGCGTGCTCGCCGACGCAGCGCTGGCGGCCGGCGGCAGCGTGGTGGGCATCATTCCGCACTCGATGGTCGAGCGTGAATGGGCCAAGCGCGATTGCACCGAACTGCACGTCGTGGACAACATGCACCAGCGCAAATCGATGATGGCCGAGCGCGCCGACGCCTTCCTGGCGCTGCCCGGCGGCATCGGAACCTTCGAGGAATTCTTCGAAGCCTGGAGCTGGCGGATGCTGGCCTTCCACCGCAAGCCGGTGGCCTTGCTGGACCAGGACGGCTACTACCAGCCGTTGCTACAGTTTTTGCAGCACAGCGTGCGCCATGGCTTCATGAACGAGGCGCAGATGGAGCTGCTGACGGTGGGGCGCGAGGCGGTGCCGCTGCTGGAGACCCTGGTGGCGCAGCGCAGTCCGGGCGGGATGGACACCTCGGAGATCTGACTGCGGCCGGCGCGAAGCGCTCTGCGGACTCAGACCGCCGATTCGTCCAGTTCCCCGGTGCGGATGCGCACCACGCGCTCCACCGAAGTGATGAAGATCTTGCCGTCGCCGATCTTGCCGGTGCGGGCGGCCTTGATGATCGCGTCGACGCAGCGGTCCACGTCGTCGTCCTTCACCACCACTTCGACTTTCACCTTGGGCAGGAAGTCCACCACGTACTCGGCGCCGCGATAGAGCTCGGTGTGGCCCTTCTGCCGGCCGAAGCCCTTGACTTCGGTCACCGTCAGTCCCGTCACGCCGCACTCGGCCAGGGCTTCGCGCGTTTCCTCCAGCTTGAAGGGTTTCACGATCGCGGTGATCTGTTTCATGGCAGGTCCTGTCTTGTTCTAGTCGCGGAATTTCGCCGTAATAGGATACCGCCAATCTTTTCCGAAGCTGCGGTGGGTGACCCGGATGCCCACGGGCGCCTGGCGCCGCTTGTATTCGTTCAAGCGGATCAGCCGCGCCACCCGCTCCACCACCGGGCGATCGAAGCCGGCGGCCACGATGTCGTCCACGCCCTGGTCGTTCTCCATGTAGCGGGTGAGGATCGCGTCGAGGATGTCGTAGGGCGGCAGGCTGTCCTGGTCCACCTGGTCCGGCCGCAGTTCGGCACTTGGCGGCCGCGTGATGATCCGCTCGGGGATCGGGTTCAGCCCGGTGCCGAAGGGATCGTTCTCGTTGCGCCACCTGGACAGCCGGAACACCGTCGTCTTCAACAGGTCCTTGATCACCGCGAAGCCGCCGGCCATGTCGCCATAGAGCGTGCAGTAGCCGGTGGCCATCTCGCTCTTGTTGCCCGTGGTCAGCACGATGCTGCCGAACTTGTTCGACAGCGCCATCAGCAACACGCCGCGGATGCGCGCCTGGATGTTTTCCTCGGTGGTGTCTTCCGGCAGGCCGGCGAACTCCCCGGCCAGCGACTGCCTGAAGGATTCGAACTCCGGCCGGATCGAGATCTCGTCGTAGCGCACCTTCAGGCGTGCCGCCATGTCGCGGGCGTCGATCCAGGAGATGTCCGCCGTGTACGGCGAGGGCATCATCACCGCGCGCACCTTGTCGGCGCCCAGCGCGTCGACCGCGATCGCCAGCACCAGCGCGGAGTCGATGCCGCCGGACAGCCCGAGCAGCACGCCGGGAAAGCCGTTCTTGCCGACGTAGTCGCGCACGCCCATCACCAGCGCGTGCCAGAGCTCCTCTTCGGCCGAAAGCTCCGGCGCCATCGGCCCGGACACCTGGAACGAGGACGGCCCCGGGGTGACCTGCACGTAGAACAGCTCTTCGCGAAAGCGGGATGCGCGCGCCGCCAGCGAGCCGTCGGCGTTCACGGCGAACGAGCCGCCGTCGAAGATCACCTCGTCCTGGCCGCCGACCGAATGCGCGTACACCAGCGGCAGGTCGACCGCCTGGGCGCGGGCCGCCATGCGGGCGATCCGCTCGCTTTCCTTGCCGACGTGAAAGGGAGAGGCATTCGGCACCACCAGCAACCCGGCTCCGGAAGCACGGGCCAGTTGCGCCGGCTCCTCGAACCAGGCGTCTTCGCAGATCAGGAGGCCGACGTTCACGTCTTCCACCAGGAACACGGCGGTGCCCTGCCCGCGCGTGAAGTAGCGGTGCTCGTCGAAGACCTGGTAGTTCGGCAGTTCGCGCTTGGCGTAGCTTTCCAGCACGCGACCTTCGCTCAGGACGCTGGCGGCGTTGTAGCGCATCTGCACCTGCACGGACTTGCTGCGGACGTCGCCGCCGCGCGGGTGGCCGACCACCACGTGCAGGCCCTTCAACCCCGCCAGCTCGCGGGCCACCAGTTTCACGGCATCATCGCAGGCAGCGATGAACGCGGGCCGCAGCAGCAAGTCCTCGGGCGGGTAGCCGCAGATCGACAGCTCGGGCGTCAGCACCAGGCGGGCGCCGTGCCCGTAAGCGGTGCGCGCGGCGTCGATGATCTTTTGCGCGTTGGCCTCGATGTCACCCACCGTGACATTCAATTGGGCCGTACAGATTGTGAGTGCCATTTCAGTCGTGCCGAACCACTCAAAAGATTATGTCACCCGGGTGCTGCGCGCACCGTCGCAGGCCGATGCCGCGCAATGGAACAGCTTGCTGGCGCAGGCCGGCGGCTCGCCCTTCATGCGCCACGAATACCTGGCGGCACTGCACGACAGCGGCAGCGCGACGGCCATGAGCGGCTGGGATGCGCACTTCGTCACCCTGTGGCAAGGCGACACCCTGCAGGCGGCATGCCCGCTGTACCTGAAGGCGCATTCGTCGGGCGAGTACGTGTTCGACTGGGCCTGGGCCAATGCCTACCAACAGCATGGACTGCGCTACTACCCGAAGGCCTTGACCGCAGTGCCGTTCACGCCGGTGCCCGGCCCTCGCCTGCTGGCGCGCGATGCGCAGGCCCGTGCGGCGTTGGTCGGCGCGGTGCTGGACTGGTGCCGCCAGAAGAAGGTGTCGTCCTTCCACATGCTGTTTGCCGACGACGCCGACATCGAAGCCTGCGCGGCGTCCGAACTGATGCTGCGCCACACGGTGCAGTTCCACTGGACCAACGCCGGGTATGCCGACTTCGATGCCTTCCTCGCCAGCCTGTCGCAGGAAAAGCGCAAGAAGATCCGCCAGGAGCGGCGCAAGGTGGCGGAGGGCGGCGTCACCTTCCGCCACGCCGAAGGCAGCGCCATCACCGAGGCGCAATGGGACTTCTTCTACCGCTGCTACGAGAGGACCTACCTGGAGCACGGCAACGCGCCGTATCTCACCAGGGACTTCTTCCAGCGCATGGCCGCGACGATGCCCGAGAACTGGCTCCTGTTCATCGCCGAGCGCGACGGCCAGCCGATCGCCAGCAGCCTCATCGGCATCGGCGGACAGGTCGCGTACGGCCGCTACTGGGGCGCGCTGGAACGCGTCGACTGCCTGCACTTCGAGGCCTGCTACTACCAGCCGCTCGCCTGGTGCATTGCCAAAGGCTTTCAGCGCTTCGAAGGCGGCGCGCAGGGCGAACACAAGATGGCGCGGGCGCTGATGCCGGTGAAGACGACCAGCGCGCACTGGCTCGCGCACCCGGCGTTCGCCGATGCGGTGGAGAAGTTCCTGGAGCGCGAAGGCAGGGGGATCGAGAGCTACGTGGAGCACCTCGAGGAGCGCTCGCCCTTCCGGCAGAGTTGATCCGCCGCGCTCACTTGCCCGGATGGGCCTTCTGGTAGTTCGCTATCCCTTCCAGCACTTCCTGCCGGGCGGACTCCGGGCCTTCCCAGCCGACCACCTTCACCCACTTGCCGGGCTCCAGGTCCTTGTAGTGCTCGAAGAAGTGGGCGATCGTCTTGAGCCGCAGCGGGTTCATGTCTTCCGGCTTCTGCCAGTGCGTGTAGATCGCCAGTACCTTGTCGATGGGCACGGCCAGCACCTTGCCGTCCTGCCCGGCCTCGTCTTCCATCTTCAGGATGCCGATCGGGCGGCACGTCACCACCACGCCCGGGATCAGCGGCACCGGCGTGATCACCAGCACGTCCACCGGGTCGCCGTCGCCGCTGATGGTCTTGGGCACGTAGCCGTAGTTGGTCGGGTAGTGCATCGACGTGCTCATGAAGCGGTCGACGAAGATGGCGCCGGTTTCCTTGTCCACCTCGTACTTGACGGGGTCCGCGTTCATCGGGATCTCGATGATCACGTTGAACGCGTCGGGAACATTCTTGCCGGGGGAGACGAGGTCGAGGGACATGTTTCGCTTTAAGGGAAAGGGGGGTCAGCGGATCGGGGGAAACCCTGATTTTAGTTGGCGCCCGCGCCTTTCCCCCGGCCGGGACGTGCCGCCCGCGGCTTTCGCCTATATATTTCGGCCGTTGGCCAATCGTCTCCGTCTTGCTGGAGCCACGAGGAAGCAACGCAGCGGTGGCGCCGCTAGCGTGGCGCCCTCGTTAAGACTCAAGCAGAAACGACAGGAGAAACTTGATGAATGGCAACTCGGCGCTCATTCTGGCGCTCGTCTGCGGCCTCGCGGCCGTGGCTTACGGTTTCTGGGCCCGGGCCTGGATCCTGGCTAAAGACCCCGGCAATGCGCGCATGCAGGAGATCGCGGCAGCGATCCAGACTGGCGCCGCGGCCTATCTGGCCCGCCAGTACCGCACCATCGCGATGGTGGGCGTGGTGCTGGCGATCCTGATCGGCGTCTTCCTCGACCTCCAGACGGCGCTCGGCTTCATCATCGGCGCCGTGCTCTCCGGGGCGTGCGGCTTCATCGGCATGAACGTCTCGGTGCGCGCCAACGTCCGTACCGCGCAGGCGGCGACGCAAGGCATCGGCCCGGCGCTCGACGTGGCCTTCCGCGGCGGTGCCATCACCGGCATGCTGGTGGTCGGCCTCGGCCTGCTCGGCGTGACGGGCTTCTACTGGTTCCTGGTCGGCAATGGCAACCTGACGCCGGACCGCAACCTGGCCACGCTGCTCAATCCGCTGATCGGCTTCGCCTTCGGCTCGTCGCTGATCTCGATCTTCGCGCGGCTGGGCGGCGGCATCTTCACCAAGGGCGCCGACGTCGGCGCCGACCTGGTGGGCAAGGTGGAGGCCGGCATCCCCGAGGATGATCCGCGCAACCCGGCCGTGATCGCCGACAACGTGGGCGACAACGTCGGCGACTGCGCCGGCATGGCGGCCGACCTGTTCGAGACCTATGCGGTGACGCTGATCGCCACCATGGTGCTGGGTGCGCTGCTGGTGACGGCGGCCCGCGTCAACGCGGTGCTGTACCCGCTGGCGCTGGGCGCCGTGTCGATCATCGCCTCGATCATCGGCTGCTTCTTCGTCAAGGCTTCGCCCGGCATGAAGAACGTGATGCCGGCCCTGTACAAGGGCCTGGCCATCGCCGGGGTGCTGTCGCTGATCGCCTTCTACGGGGTCACCGTCTGGATCATGCCGGACAACGCGATCACCTCGAGCGGCAGCCAGATCCGCCTGTTCGGCGCCTGCGCCGTCGGCCTGATCCTGACCGGCGCGCTGGTCTGGATCACCGAGTTCTACACCGGCACGCAATACAAGCCGGTGCAGCACATCGCGCAAGCCTCCACCACCGGCCACGGCACCAACATCATCGCGGGCCTCGGCGTGTCGATGCGCTCCACCGCCTGGCCGGTGCTGTTCGTCTGCGCCGCGATCCTGTCGGCTTACCAACTGGCCGGCCTCTACGGCATCGCGACTGCCGCGACCGCCATGCTCAGCATGGCCGGCATCGTGGTGGCCCTGGACGCCTACGGCCCCATCACCGACAACGCCGGCGGCATCGCCGAGATGGCCGACATGCCAGCTTCGGTGCGTGACATCACGGATCCGCTGGACGCCGTCGGCAACACGACCAAGGCCGTGACCAAGGGCTACGCGATCGGTTCCGCCGGCCTGGCCGCGCTGGTGCTGTTCGCCGATTACACCCACGCGCTCGAATCGGTCGGCAAGTCCGCCTCGTTCGACCTGTCCAATCCGATGGTGATCGTGGGCCTGT